>DMQJ01000420.1:8085-8257 GCA_003455715.1 Acidimicrobiaceae bacterium
AGACTTCGAGGAGGAGCGCCGGCTGTTTCACGTTGCCATCACGCGTGGCGGGCGCGATGTGTTGGTGGTGCCCGGCGAACGACCTTCGCCGTTCCTCACCGACTGCGTCACTGAACCGCCGGTGCGTCGAGTCGGCCAGCGCGAAGCGGCCACGGCACCCGCATCCGCACCG
>DMQJ01000177.1:0-523 GCA_003455715.1 Acidimicrobiaceae bacterium
CGAAGGGCAGCGGCGGCATCTTCTTGGTGCGTGACGGCGTGTGGCGCGTCGACGTGGAGGTTGGCCGGGACAAGGTGACGGGTCGCCGGCGGCGCGTGAGCCGCCAGGTCGAAGGATCGCGTCGTGACGCCGAGGCGGCGCTGGCGCGGTTGAAGGTTGCCGCCGAGCAACGCAAAGTGACGCCCGGTCGTGCGTCAGCTCGTTCGGTTCGTGCCGTGCTCGATCTGTACCTCGAAGCCGCCGACAACGGAACGATCGAGCTGGCTCCGCGAACGCTGCTCACGAGCCGGTCGGCAGCGAACACGATGTGTTCGACGAAGCTCCTCGACAACCGGACCTTCGGCTCGCTGCAGCTGCACCGGCTGACGTGGAAGGAGTATCGAGGAGATGTACGGAGCTATGCGCACCGACGGGGCCTCGTCGGACTGGGTGCGCCGCTGCGCGACGGTCCTGTCGAGGGCGCTCGACTTCGGCCGCAAGCGTGGCCCCCGGTGGAGCGGGTGAGGAGTTCTTCGAGCAGCAC
>DMQJ01000177.1:760-14401 GCA_003455715.1 Acidimicrobiaceae bacterium
CGGGGCGCGGCTGCCGGTCGGCCCACGCCCGGGCGCCGGGTCGGCTCAGCGGACACCGACTGCCTCTTGATGCAGTGCGCCGGCGACGAGACGCACGACGTTGCCGGTCGTCATCAACTCCACCAGCGCCCACCGAGGGACCCGAAGGCACGATCCGAGGCGGATCACCGGCAGGCCGACGGTGCAGTCACTCGCGAGATAGGTCGCGGCAAGCTCGTAGGCGAGCGAATGGCTGATGCGCAGCAGGCGCGCCGCTTCGGCGATCGTCAACAGCGGACGAACATCGTCGCTGAGCGGGTTCGACTCGACCACGACTGCCATAGGGGGAGTCGTTGATACACCGGCCCGTCGAGAACATCAACCGCCGAAAAAACGCAGGTCACGGACTAGATGACACCAGCGCATACAGGAGAACACCAGCGAACACAGAAGCGTACGAAACAGCACGAACAGTGTGCCCAAGGTCACATGGGAGTAGCTGTTCTTAGAACCAGGACACGGTGCAGGTCCGAGGTCCGCGTTTGCATCACTGGCCGCAGACCTGCCCGTCATGCTCGAACTCGCCGCCGTACAGTCTGGACATGGGCGACCGAGCGCATTACATCGTCAGGTCGGGCGACCGCCCTGAGCTGTACTACTCCCACTGGGGATCCGTCCGGCTCGACGTCGACTTGTTGTGGGGCCCGGAGTACGCGGTCGCCCTTGCTCGTGCCCAGTTGCCGACCGAGGAGTGGCTCGACCACGTCTGGTGTGAGGGCGCGGCCCTGATCGACGTGAATACGAAACGCCTTCTCTGGTTCGGCGGTGACGACATGATGGTCGACGAGATGGAACGGGCTGTCCACGCGCGCATGCTTGCTGTCGCCTGGGACGGGTGGACCGTGGAATGGGCGAATGATGGCCTGAACGACATTGTGGACGCGCTCGGGCTGGACCGGTCCCTGGTCGACACCGAGATCCCGATACGTGCGGCTCCGAAGGACTGGGGCGATTCCGTGGTCGACCCGAGTTGGGCCGTCACGATCGTGTCGATCCAGGGCAACGGCCGCCAGCGCGTCGCGCTCTCATCGCATATGCCCGAGACCGTGATCCGGCGCGGACTGAACGTCGCCTCCGACCAGGCCATCTGGCGCGACAGGGTCCGGCTTGGGGCGGTGCCATATGGCGGGGTTCACGTCGACCTCGACGCCAAAGAGTTCGCGTACTGGACCGCCCAGCCGATGCCGGTTCCGATCCACAGCGGTCCCACCGACGCCGACGGCTGGTCGTTCACTCGGTGGCGAGCCGAAGGGCTGCGCCAACATCTCGATCGGCTGTCCGACATCGAGACGGTCTGGCCAACCACGGGTCAAGTGCTCGATCGCGTCTGCGCCCGGGCGATGGAGCAAGGCGACAAGGACCCTGTCGCCTCGGTCGAGTCGCTGGTCGGGCGAATGCGCAGCGAACTTGGCAAGACCATCGAAGTCGGCCCTTTGACGTCCGCTCACGTTCACGTACCGATCAGCAGGGCGGACCGCTTGGCATGGCTGGACCGAATTCGGCATGCCGTGTCCTCGCACGAGACGTGAGCGTGGCTGAACGAGCCGATCACGAGCACTGCCGGCCAGCAGCGGGCCCCTTCCCGTGCGGCCACCGCCGTTCAAGTTGCCGGGCCTGTGGCAACCCGCCGGGTACGTTGGGATGATGGCTGTCGAACGTGTTGCCCGTGGCCGTAAGGCCGCTGACGTTCCGGCTGACTACGCGGTGGTGTTCGCGGAGCTGAAGGAGACCGTTCGGTCGGCCCGGCTGCGCGCACATCGGTCAGTCAACACCGAACTGCTCGGGCTGTACTGGACGATTGGCCAGACCTTGGTCGAGCGGCGCCAGCAGGACGGCTGGGGTGCGAAGGTCGTCGACCGGCTGGCTGGCGACCTGCGAGCCGAGTTCCCGGACATGACCGGTCTCTCGTCGCGCAGCCTCGTGTACATGCAGACGATGGCCAAGACCTGGCCAGTCGCATTTACGCAGCAGGCTGCTGCGCAATTGCCCTGGGGACACATCATGGTCCTGCTCGACCGGCTCGACGACACCGAGACGCGCGACTGGTACGCCGACCGCGCGGTCGCCAACGGGTGGTCGCGCGCAGTGTTGCTGAACCAGATCAAGTCCAAGCTTCACGTCCGGATCGGGGCGGCGCCGACGAACTTCGTCGAGGTGCTCGGCGACAGCGACCTCGATCTCCAGTTGGTGAAGGACCCGTACAACTTCGAGTTCCTCGGGCTGACGGAGCGGGTCGATGAGCGGATCTTGGAGCAGCGGCTGATGGACCGCATCCAGGAGTTCTTGCTGGAACTCGGCGAAGGTTGGTCGCTGTACGCCCGCCAGCGCCGGTTCACCGTCGGCTCGAAGGACTTCATCGCTGACCTGATCTTCTTCAACGTAGAGCACCGGCGATTCGTCGTGTGCGAACTGAAGGTCGACGAGTTCGATCCGGCCTACCTCGGACAGTTGCAGTTCTATGTGGAGTGGGCCGAGCGTCATCTCCGCAAGCCAGACCACCAACCGACGGTCGGCATCCTGCTTGTCGCATCGAAAGACGAGGTCGTGGTGCGCTACGCCCTTGCCGCTTCCACGTCCCCGCTCGCCGTTGCCACGTACACGTTCGACGCGCTGCCAGTCGCGACCAAGCGAGAGCTGAAGTCGACCAAGCAGCTCTCCAGCGCGGTTCAACGGACGCACGAAGCCGATGGTTGACCAACACGGCGGCGGAGCAATCAGCGCATCGGCCCTCGTCGAAGCCCTCCTCTCGCAAGAGACGGCGGAACGGGAGGCTGCTGCCGCTGAATTGGAGCGGTCCTCTGATCCTGACGTGCCGTCGGTGTTGGTCGATGCATTGACCAGCAAGTACGGCTACGTCGTTCGTCAGGCACTTGACCTACTGGCAGGGCGGGCCGACCCGGCGGCATTGGAACCGCTGAGAGAGTTCGAGCGCTCGAATCCGCACTTTGATCACGTCGTACGTGCCCGCGTTGCGATCGATGCGATCGAGGGCAGGGGGTATCGTCGCAGACCGAGCTCGGCTGACTTCTACCGGCTCTACGGGTCGGCGTTGGTCCTGGAGTCGTTGACGTGGACCGAATGTCGCGGCAGCGGATCGCCGTTGCCGGATGACGCTGACCTGGCCGTGGTGATCTCGCCGTCGTTCCATCCTGAACTCGCCGTTTCATTCTCCGGCGATCAAGTTGACCTGTGGCTTCGGCACGACTCGCTCTGGCAGACGATGCAGACCGACAGTTTCGGGGCGACGGGAGCGCGGCGGGTCCTGACGACGAATCGATCCGATGTCGGGCGGCTGCGGCGGCTCGCGGAGCAAGGCCTCGAAGAACCCGAGACCGAGAGAGCGCTCGATGGCGTGAGGTTCGGAGGTTTGGTACGAATGGGAGGCGAGATCGTCGAGCTGGCGTCTCGAAACGGCGGAGTCGACCTCAGCGAGTTTCTCTTCGTGACGAGGCAGATCGGAATGGCGTCGGCAGAGGCGTACTGGGAGTACGAGTTGCTGCGAGAACTTGGCGGCTACATCGGCGTAGGCCTCGAGGTCCTTGAGACGTCGAGGCCGATGCGTGCCGTTTCGATTGCCGGTCGCTGTGACAGTGAGGCCTGGAACGGCTTCGAAGCGGCACGAGTCGGTCGTCGGTACCACGTTGCGGATGTGAGCGGGTTGCGGTTCCTCTCGCCCGTGGCCGCTGCTCGCTTCGGTCGCTGGGTGACGGAATCTGGCGCCGTCGTGGTCGGTGACAACGACAACCCGTACGTCGGCGCGGCTGGAGTTGAGATCGTGGACAGCTGGAGTGAAGCCGGTGAGAACGTTGCTCACCGTCCGACGTTGCAGCTGATCGGCTACTGGGCGTCTGGGACGGACGCCTCGCTGCCGCATCCGTCGGACTTCGTCGATGGCGACGCGGGGCCCGGCAATCGCGCAGTCGGCGATGCCCTCGACAGAGGCGTGCCGTACCTGTACGCGATGGGGCTCTCACCCTGTCGCATCTGTGGGAAACCCAATGGCGCGGCGGAGATGACGAACGGGACCTACGTCTGGCCAGAAGGTCTCAGCCACTACGTTCGGGACCACGGCGTGGTACTGCCGTCCGAATTGACCGTTTCTGCTCTCGCCGTCGCGTCGGGTGATGATCGATGGCTGACAGCGCTCGCCGCGGAGGCGTGTGACCGATCACTCGACTGGTGGAGAGAGGCGACAAGTCGAGGAGGCCCAACGGTCTCGACGGGTCAGTGACTTCGCCGTGCCGTGGGCAGCCTGAGTGCCAGCGTCGCGCCGATGAACTGTGGAGCGATGGTAGAGCGGCCCCCAGGCAACTGGGGGCCGTTGTCATTTTCCAGCTTCTTTGCGCACGTCGGTGCCAGCCTTCCGGCAACGTCGTACCCTGCTGCGCTGTCATGACGCGCCACATCCTCACCCTCACCTGCCACGACCGGCCCGGCTTGGTGCACGCCGTGTGCGGGGGCCTGCTCGACGTGGGCGGCAACATCCTCGAGAACGCGCAGTTCACCGACCCCGACTCGCTCACGTTCTGCATGCGCACCGTGGTCGACACCAGCGTCGATGACCCTGCGGTGGTGCAGGCAGCGGTGGCCGAACGGCTCGCCGACACCCAGGCCAACCTTCGGGTTCGCCTCGAGTCAGAGCGGCCGCGAGTGATGATCATGGTGTCGAAGTTCGACCACTGCCTGGTCGACCTGCTCTACCGGTGGCGCACCGGGGCGCTCGCCGTCGACCTGCCCATCATCGTGTCGAACCATGCCGACTGTGCGCTCATCGCCGCCCAGTACGGCATTCCGTTCCTGCATCTGCCCATCACCAAGGCCGTCGACGGCCCCACCTCCAAGCCGGCGCAAGAGGCCCGCATCAAGGAACTCATCGCCGAGCATCGGGTAGATCTGGTGGTGCTCGCGCGTTACATGCAGGTGCTCAGCGACGATCTGTGCGAACACCTCCGCGGGCGGGCCATCAACATCCACCACTCGTTCCTGCCTGGCTTCAAAGGGGCCAAGCCCTACCACCAGGCGCATGCGCGGGGCGTGAAGTTGGTGGGTGCGACCGCTCACTTCGTCACCGCCGACCTCGACGAAGGCCCCATCATCGAGCAAGACGTCGCCAGGGTCGACCACACCCACACCGCGGAGCAGTTGGTTGCGCTCGGGCAAGACACCGAGCGGCTGGCGTTGTCGCGGGCCGTGCGCTTCTGGGCGGAGGACCGCATCCTGCTGGTGGGCGACAAGACCGTCGTCTTCCGTTGACGCCCGCGATGCGAGTCAGTCGCGCTCGCGGTAGTCGCCGAACTGGCGGTCGCGCTCGCTCAACGCTGCGGTGACGCCCTTCTCCGCGAAGCTGCGCATGTAGGCCTTCGAGGATGCCTGATGGAAGCCCATCGCCTGGATCTCGGCGGTGGCGCGGATGCCCGAACGAATGCCCATCGCCTCCATGGCCCGGTGCCCGGCGCGTTTGTTGAGCGCCAACAGGTCGGGTGGCACACGGGCCACGCGCTCGGCACGCTCCAGCACGTATGTGTCGAGTTCGTCGGCGGGCACAGCCCGGTTGGCGAACCCAAGTCGGGCGGCCTCGGTGCCGCTGATGGAGTCACCCGTCAGCAGCGCTTCCATCCCCGCGCGCAGGCCGAGCATCCAGGTCTGCCACTGCATGTCGGGTGGGCTCATCAGGCGCACAGGCGGGTAGCCGATCTGTGCGTCATCGGCGACGTACACGAGGTCGCACGCCGTGGCCAGTTCGCTGCCGCCGGCCAGGCAATAGCCGTGCACCTGGGCGATGATCGGCGTGGCCATGTCCCACATTTCGAACCAGTTGTTCACCACATGGCGCGACCACCAGCCGTCGACTGGGGCGATGGAACGCTCCACATCGCTGTTGCGGCTGCCGAGGTCGTAGCCGGCGGAGAAGCAACTGCCCGCTCCACGAATGATCACCACCGACACGGAGGCGTCCTTGTCGGCGGCCCGCAGCTCGTCGAACAGGGCGCCGCGGAGGGCGTCGTTGAGCGCGTTGCGCTTGTGTGGCCGGTTGAGGGTGAGCCGCCGAACCCTGTCGGCGGGCTCGTCGACGACGAGGACGGGTTCGGGGCTGCTCGGGTCGCTCATGGTCGCACGGTAGCGGCCGCTCCCTCACTGATTCGCTGACGAGCGGCCTCCGATCGCGGGCCGACAGCTTCGTGCGACCCGGCGGCCGCCAGCCCGAACGTGGGCATGTTGCCGTACACGCACTCGTAGTTGCCGGCGCCGACCTTGAACGTCTCGTGGAAGATGCCGACGTCGCCGCTCTTGCCCACCTTGCGGTTGAAGGCCCGCCACGGTTCGAGATGCGGGTCGTCGGCGTTGCGGGCGAAGGCCTCGAGTTGGTCGAACGAGCGCCAGTACTGGATGAGGGTGATGGTGCGGCCGGAACGCATGGTGCGTGTGCCCAGCAGACCCTTTTCGGGGTGCTTCATCAGCGTGGCGAGCATCTTCGGCATCGCTGTGAAGACGGGCCACCAGCGGTGCACCTTCCACAGCTTGTTGAACCGCATGCCGATGATGAAGACGACGAAGTCGCCTTCGATGCGGGCGGTGTACCTGCCGGGGTGAACCGTGGCCATCGTGTGCTCCTTATGGATAGTGATACTCTCCGTATATGGAGAGTAGAGCTATCCGTTCGTGTCGTCAACGGGCTACGATGTGACGCATGCGGATCGGCGAACTGGCGACGGCAACGAAGGTTCCCCTGGCCACGCTGAAGTACTACTTGCGCGAGGGCCTGTTGCACCCCGGCGTGGCAACGGCGGTGAACCAAGCCGTCTACGACGACGGCCACGTGCAGCGCGTACGGCTCGTGCGAGCCCTGCTGCACATGGGGCACCTCTCCATTGCCGATGCCCGGCAGGTGATCGCCGCCGTAGACAACCCCAACCTGGGGGTGCACGACATGTTCGGGGTCGCCCAAGATGCCCTCGTCCCCGGCGAGCCCGTCGAGTCGCCCGCGATGGCCGCGGCCATGGTGGAGGTCGATGCCTTCATCCGTCGTCACCACCTGCGGGTTCGTCCGCAAGCAGCGGTGCGGCGCATGCTCGCCGAGGTGCTCGTCGCCGCATCGGAGCTGTTCGGCGTGCCGACAGGGCAGAGTGTCGGTGCCGACGGATGGGACGACCTCATGCCGCAGCTGCTGGCATTGGCCGAGGCCGAGGTCGGTTCATTGCCCGACGATTCCAGCCGCGCGTCGCTCATGGAAGGGATGGTGGGTGGCACCGTCCTGTTCGAAGTGGGCCTGGCCGCGGTGCGCCGCATGGCCCTCGAACACGCCAGCGCCGAACGTTTCGCCTGAACCTCGGCGAGCGCGGGTCAGCGGAGGAGGAGCCGTTCGCCGTAGCGAGGCACCGCTGCCGTGAGATCGAAGCGGGCCTCCACGTTGCGACGGAGGGCCTCGGCGGCGTCGGGCTCGCCGTGCACGGCGAACACCGTGGGCCGCCCCTCAGCGGTGCCGACCCAGTCGAGCAGTTCGCTGGCGTCGGCGTGCACGGAGAAGCCGGTGAGGTCGCAGATCTCGGCACGCACTCGCACGTACTCGCCGTGGATCTTCACGCTGCTCGCCCCATCCTTCAGTTGCCGCCCGCGGGTGCCAGCCGCCTGGAAACCCACGAGCGCGACGCTGTTGGCAGGGTCGGGCAGGAATCGCTTCAGGTGATGCACCACCCGGCCGCCCGACGCCATGCCGGCGCCAGCGATGATGATGGCCGGGCCGGGCCGACGGGTGACCGCTTTGGAACCCTCGGCGTCGTGCACCTCCTCCAAGCCGGGCAGATCGAACAACTCGCCGAAGTCGTGCAACTCGGGTCGAACGTCGCCCGCCTTCGTCTCGAACGCTTCGCGGTAGATCTTCAACGCTGCCAATGCCATGGGGCTGTCGATGGAGATCGGAACCTTCGGCAGCGATCCCGCTTGGGAAAGCTGGTGCAGGTGATACAGCAACACCTCGGTGCGGTCGACGGCGAAGGCGGGGATGACCACCACGCCACCACGATCGACGGTGCGGTTGATGAGTTCGGCGAGTCGTTGCGGTGTCTCGCCATTGACGTGCTCGCGGTCGCCATAGGTGCTCTCCACGAGTAGGTAGTCCGCGACGCCGGCCGGACTCGGGGGCACCAGCAGGGGGTGCGACGGTCGACCCAGGTCGCCGCTGAACACCACGGTGGGGCCGTCGTCGAGCATCACACGCACGATGGCCGAACCGAGAATGTGCCCTGCCGGGCGGAACTCCACGGTCACGCCAGGTGCGGGGGAGAACGGCTCGTCGAACGACTGCGGCGCCAACAGGTCGAGCGCTGCCCAGGCGTCGTCTTCCGTGTACAGCGCAAGTGCGGGGGAGTGCTTGGAGTACCCCGCCCGGTTGGCGTACTTGGCTTCTTCCTCCAACAGGCGGCCGCTGTCGGGCAGCACCACACTCATCAGACGGCCGGTGTCGTAGGTGACATGCACTGCGCCGCGAAACCCACCCTTCACCAGCCGCGGCAGATAGCCGCAGTGGTCGAGGTGGCCGTGGCTGATCACCACCGCGTCGATGGTGGCTGGGTCGACGGGAAACTCCGCCCAGTTGCGCTCGCGGAGCTCCTTCAGCCCCTGGTACAACCCGCAGTCGAACAGCACCCGTGCGGTGCCGTGTTCGAGCAGAAACTTGCTGCCGGTGACCGTGCCAGCAGCGCCAAGCGCCACCAGGGCAGCAGGCGACACCGGCTGGCCGTTCATCAGCGGTACCGCGGCTTGGAGAGCACCTCGCGCAGCATCGGCTCGAAGTGCTCGAGCGACTCCGTGGGGCCGTTGGGGTCGAAGGCCACCTGATCCCATTCGTCGGTGAACTGCTCGCACAACGCAAACCACGGCTCGTCGCGATACTGCTCGCGCAGGTCGGTGGGCATGCCGAAGTGTTGGTAGTAGTGGCGACCCTGGAAGTCTTGGTGGTGGTACAGCGTGCGATACACGTCGGGTCGCACGTACGGCTTCAACATCTCGGCGGCGATCGGCCCGTGGTTGGGAACACTCACGGCTTTGCCCACGTCGTGGCACAGCGACGCCACGATCACCTCCGGGTCGGCACCGGCTCGCTCGGCCAGCGTTGCCGTCTGCAGGCAGTGGGTGAGCTGGTCGCACGAGAACCCGTCGGTGATGTCGGCGAGCGACCGCAACAGCATCAGCACGCGGTCGGCGACGCGCCCTTGGTTGGCGGCGGTCTCGCGGCCGATCACTGCCCACTGCTCGGCGGTGGATTCGTCCATGCGGGTGAAGCTGCCATCGGTGAGCGTTTCGGTCATGCCCCGATTGTGTCACCGGTGGTCGGCTTCGGCCAGTGTCGTTCGGCTCGTTCGTGACGGCGGTCACGGGGAACACTGGCAGGCATGGACTTCGATCTGCCGCAGGACCTCACCGACCTTCTCGCCGAACTCGACGACTTCATCGAACGAGTCATCAAGCCGCTCGAGGCGCAGGACGACAACATCCGCTTCTTCGACCACCGCCGCGAAGACGCACGCACCGACTGGGAGAACCAGGGTCTCCCCAACGAAGAGTGGGAGCAACTGCTGCACAAGGTGAAGCGCCTCGCCGACCAGGAGGGCTTCTACCGCTACCCGTTCCCCACCGAGTTCGGCGGCCGCAACGGCACCAACCTCGGCATGGCCATCATCCGCGAACACCTAGCCCGTAAGGGGCTCGGCCTGCACAACGACCTGCAGAACGAGCACAGCATCGTCGGCAACAACGTCGGCCTGCTGCTGATGATCGCCTACGGCACCGACGAACAGAAGGCCGAGTGGATCGACGACCTCGCCGAGGGTCGTCGTGGTTTCGCGTTCGGCATCACCGAACCCAACCACGGCTCCGACGCCACCCACATGGAAACCACCGCCGTACGCGATGGCGACGAGTGGATCATCAACGGTGAGAAGACCTGGAACACGGGCATCCACAAGGCCCAGTACGACATGATCATGGCCCGCACCAGCGGAAAGGCCGGCGACGGCGACGGCATCACCGCCTTCCTCGTGCCCACCAACAGCCCCGGCTTCGAAGTGGTCGAGTACCTGTGGACCTTCAACATGCCCACCGACCACGCGCACATTCGTCTCACCGACGTGCGTGTGCCGCACGGCGCCATCTTCGGCGGCGAAGGGCGCGGCCTGCAGGTGGTGCAGCACTTCTTCAACGAGAACCGCATCCGCCAGGCGGCCTCCAGCCTCGGTGCCGCCCAGTTCTGCATCGACGAAGCGGTGAAGTACGCCAAGGAGCGCAAGCCGTTCGGGAAGGCGCTCGCCAGCAACCAAGCCATCCAGTTCCCGCTCGTGGAGCTGCAGACCCAGTGCGAGATGCTGCGAGCGCTCATCCACAAGACCGCCTGGCTGATGGATCGCGACGGCGCGTTCAGCCAGAGCGACAAGGTCAGCATGTGCAACTACTGGGCCAACCGTCTGTGCTGTGACGCCGCCGACCGCGCCATGCAGGTGCACGGTGGCATGGGCTACAGCCGCCACAAGCCGTTCGAGCACATCTACCGCCATCACCGCCGTTACCGCATCACCGAAGGCGCGGAGGAGATCCAGATGCGGCGCGTCGCGGGCTACATGTTCGGCTTCATGGGTCAGCGCGCCCCGAAGGGCGTGAAGGAGAGCTGATGACCGCGAGCGCCGCCACCTCACCCAGCCCGTTCGTTGCTGGTGTCGAGCCCATCACCGAGACCGACGAACAGATTGCGGCTTACCTCGCGGAGGCCGAGTTGGCGCCGTTGCTGCCGGCGCTCGCCTATCTCACCGGCGACTTGAGCCTGCTGCGCCCCGAGCTTCGCCCCGACCCGCTGCTGGTGAGCATGCCGTTCAACGGCTACACCGACGAACAACAGGCGCACATCCGTGCGTTGGCGCTCGACACCTTGCGTGCCTACCGCGACGGCGGCTGTGTTCCCGCGCCCGTACCCGCCGACGACGACCTGCTGCGCATGATGGAGTGGACCGTCGGCGGCGAAGGCATGGCTGCCTACCTGCCGCTGCTGGAGGAGGAGCTGGCGTACAAGGGCGAAGACCGCCGCGCGCCGGGTTGGACCTTGGCGGATGTTGCTCCCGGCACCGACCTCGACGTGGTCATCATCGGCGCTGGAATGAGCGGCATCCTGGCTGGGCACCGCCTCAACCAGGCAGGCGTGCCCTACACCATCCTCGACAAGAACGACGACGTCGGCGGCACCTGGTACGAGGCCGCGTACCCCGGCTGCCGCGTCGACAACCCCAACCACAACTACAGCTATTCGTTCGCTCAACGGCACGACTGGCCCGGCTACTACAGCGCGCAGGGCACCCTGCACCAGTACTTCCGCGAGTGCGCCGATGCCTTCGATGTTCGCCGCCACGTGCGGTTCGGCTGCCGGGTGCAGCGTTCCGAGTGGGACGATGTCGCCAAGAAGTGGACCGTGCACTACACCGACGCTGCCGGTGCGATGCAGAGCATCACTGCGTCGGCGGTCATCAGCGCCGTTGGCCAACTCAACCGGCCGAAGTTCCCCACCGAGATCGAGGGGTTCGGCTCCTTCGAGGGCATTGCGTTCCACTCTGCGCAGTGGCGCCACGATGTCGACCTGAGTGGCAAGCGAGTGGTGTGCATCGGCACCGGTGCCAGCGCCCTGCAGTTCCTGCCGCACGTTGCCGAGCAGGCGTCGTCGCTGGTGGTCACCCAGCGCACGCCACCGTGGCTGGCGCCTACCCCCGATTACCACGACGCCGTGGCGGGCGGGCTGAAGTGGCTGTACGGGCACGTACCCGGGTACAGCGAGTTCAATCGGTTCAGCATCTTCTGGCGCATGGGCGACGGAGCCCTGGAAGCGGTGAAGGTTGACCCCGAGTGGCAGAGCGACGGCTCATCGGTGAACGCAGTCAGCGAGTTCACCCGGCTCACCCTGCTCGAGTACTACAAGGTCGAGTTCGCCGACCGACCCGATCTGCTCGAGAAGGTCACCCCTCACTACCCGCCTGCGGCCAAGCGCATGGTGCGCGACAACGGCGTGTGGGCGCGCACGCTGAAGCGCCCCAACGTCACCCTCGAGACCCAGGGCATTCGCCGCATCACCCCAACCGGTATCGAAATGGACGACGGCACGATGCACGAGTGCGACGTGTTGCTGTACGGCACCGGCTACGAAGCCTCCAAGTTCCTCACCCCGATGGAAGTGAAGGGTCGCGGCGGCGCCGACTTGCACGAGCAGTGGGGCGGCGATGCGCGCGCCTACCTCGGTGTCGCCACGCCGGGTTTCCCCAACTTCTTCATGCTCTACGGGCCCAACACCAACATCGTCATCAACGGCAGCATCATCTACTTCAGTGAGTGCGGCGTGCGCTACATCCTCAACTTGCTGGAGCTCGTGGCCAGGGAGGGCGGGCGCTCCATCGAGGTGCGCCGCGACGTGCATGACGAATTCAACGAGCGGTGCGACGCCGAGAATCGGGCCATGGCGTGGGGCTGGAGTTCGGTGAACAGTTGGTACAAGAACGACCACGGCCGCGTGTCGCAGAACTGGCCGTTCACCCTGTTGGAGTACTGGGAGCGCACGCGGCAGGCCAACCCTGCCGAGTTCCACATCAGCTGACGGTCACGCCAGCCCCGCCGCCGCGAGACGGCCAACCACGATGTCGCGGATCGCGGCGATCGCAGCGTCGAGGCTGGCCTCACTGGGTGTGTACGCCCACTCGGGTACACCGCTGCTGAAGCCGGTCTGATCGTGCTCGCCGAAGAGCCAGAACACCACCACGGTGCGTCCGTGTCGTTCGAACCGCTGGAAGTCGGTACGGGTGACTGAGTAGTCGAGGCCGTCGTCGGTGGTGGAGATGATCTCCTCGTAGATCACCAAGGTCATCTCGTCGGCGACCGGCGAGACCCCCGGGAACGACCCGTTCACCTCGGCGATGTTCCACACGGCGTTGTCTCCCTGTCCGGCGACGAACAGGTCGATGTCGCTTTCGGGACGTGTGTAGTTCACCGGGTCGGTCATGCACCCGTTGGCTTCGGCATCGATGCTGGCGATGAAGGCGGAGGCGGCGGCTTCGTCGGTGAAGGTGAAGGCGCTCAACCCGAACCAGCCGCCGTCAGGGAGGTCCCAGTTGGGGCCATGAATCGCTGCCGTGGAGCCGCCAGACTGAGCCAAACCTGCCCAGTTGGGTCCTCCGCAGTAGCCGCCAGTGTCGGCTGGCTCGGCGTCGCCGCTCTCGTCGAAGATCGACCATGTGCCAGGAACCTCGTTGACCGTTGGCATCGCCTGGTAGAGCGCATCGAGCGGGTCGACGACAAGGGTGGTGGCCACTGCCGTCGTTGGAAGCGCGGTGGTGGCGCTCGTGCTGCTGGGCGCGAGGGTGGAGGCGGGCGTGGCATCAGTGCTCGACGTCACCACCGTGGTGGCGACGCCCGTTGATGACGCCGGGGTGGTGGAGGAGTCGTCGTCGCCGAGCAGCAAGAACGCCCCGATCGCCAACGCCACAACGGCCACGACGCCGCCGATGATGAGCGCAGTGCTCCGACTCGGCGACGTGGGCGGCGGTGCGGGCGCGAGCGGGTGCAGCATCGCGGGGGCCAGCG
>DMQJ01000178.1 GCA_003455715.1 Acidimicrobiaceae bacterium
CGAACATGCAGGGCAGCGACGCGTGCCACCGACGTCGCCTGCGCAGGCATCGTCGGGTGCACGGACGGGTCGGGCTGGGGGTCGCGGGGCACGCCTTTCGACGACACCGAACGCACCACGGAACCGGGCGAGTGCAGCAAGGGCAGCGCACGCTCCACCACGTCGGCTACCTGCGGCGATGTGAGCAGCGTGTGCGAGGCACGGGTGATGACGCGCACCACCGTGTCGCCACCGGTCACCAGCACACCGTCGATGGCTCGCGGCGCTGCCGCTGGCATCACTGCCTGGAGAAACGCCACGAGCGGCACGACCGGCGACCCCACGATGTGGGTGAGGCGCTGCGCCTCCAACCGTGCTTCTTCGACGTCGTGGCGCAGCGACACCTGCCCTGCCCACAACTGCCCGTCGCGATACGCAATGGCCTCGGCGTACCGACGGCTCATCACCAGGAACGACCCACCGGGACCCACCACCATATGGTCGACCCCCGTGGCCGAGCCCGGCACCATCACGTCGTGCAGCACGGCGTAGGCGGGTGGCAGCATGTCGAGTTGCACGCCAGTGTCGCGACGATCGGCCGCCAACTGCTCCCAACGGCGCGTCTCGGCAAGGAGTCGCTCGGCGGCGGCGCGGCGCTGCGACGCTTGCTCCAGCGCGCTGCTACCGGCGACACCTCCCTCGATCACAGGGCTGGTATCGGCAGCGGCTCAGGGCTTCTTGACCAGAACTTGAGGCTGTGAACTTAGGCAGAGGGGTCGGTGAATGCCGACGAGTAGCGCACATGGCCCGCAGGCAGCGGCAGGCCATTGAGCGGACGCGCCATCCACGAAGCACCCGCGCCATAGTCGCCGATGAGCCCGAGCGGGGCAGCGGGCACGAATCCGAATCGGGGGTAGTAGTGGTCGTGGCCCAACAGCACCACGAAGCTCCAGCCGCCCGCGGCAGCAGCCCGCTCGAGGCTGGCGGTGATGAGTGCTCCGCCGATGCCGTCGCTCTGAAATGCCGGCGCCACTGCCACCGGCGCAAGCCCGAGCCCACCCGCACACACCCCGTCGAGGGTGACTTCGCTGAACGCGATGAACCCGACGATGGTGTCGTCGACCTCGGCCACCAGTGTGAGGTCCCCCACCAACTCGCCACGTGAACGCAGCGTGCGCACCAGGCCAACCTCGCTGTCGGAGCCGAACTGCTGCATGAACGCGTCGCGCACGACCGTGTCGATGGCGTCCTCGTCGCCTGGGGCTTCGGGGCGGATGGAGATGTTGCGTGTGGGCATGGGCGCCATGGTGGCGCGCACACCAACCGTCGGAGCGATGATTTACTCGCGGCTCAGTTCGGTGTGGGCCGTGGCCTCAAGATCCGCCTGAGCATCGGCCGCCGGTTGGCGACCGAGGGTGCGGAACGTCACCGTGTGCACCTCCGCCCCGAACGGGAACGGCCCCTCGAAGTCGTCGACCACGGCGTTGAGTGGACCGCGGGCGATGTCGGTGCCGATGGAACCGAGAATGCGCACCACCTTCGGCACAGTCGCCTGCCCCAGTTGCACACCGTCGGCGAAGAGCGTGAGCGTGCCGCCTTTGCCGTCGCGCAGGAAGCGCACGGCCAACTGATGGCGGCCGGGGGCCAGCGACACCGGGCCGGTGGCGCGGGTGTGTGTGCCGAGGGCGTTGTAGTGAAAGTGCATCGCCCCGTCCTGCACCCACCAGCAGTGGCCCAGGTTGTGGCTGCCTCGGGTGTACAGCACCCCTTCAGCCGAATCGACCTCGCCGACCGTGATGTCGGCCACGGCCTCCCAGTTCTTGCCACCGATGGATGGCGACACGTCGCTGGGGAGGTGCGCCATGGGCGGGCGGTAGACGTACTGGGCCTCCTGGCCCGGCAAGAAATGGTGTGGCGTGCCCGGCCGGGGCGCCCCTCCGAACAGCTCGATGGTGCGTTCGTCGAGCGGCAACACGCCATGCGCGTCGGCTTCGGCCCACCACGCGTCGACCATCTCCGCCAACTTCTCCGGTCGTTCGGCGGCAAGGTCGTGGCACTCGCTGAAATCGGTCGTCAGGTCGTACAGGCCCCACTCGTCCTCATCGAAGGGAGTGCCCGGGTTGTGGTACGTCGTGGCTTTCCACCCGTCCTTGTAGATGCCGCGATGTCCCATCTGCTCGAAGTACTGGGTGCCACGCGGGGCGGGCACCGACCCGTCGGAGAACGTGGGCAGCAGCGTTGCCCCGTGCAACGGCATCTGCTGGTGGCCGTTGAACTGCGACGGCACCGGAGCACCCGTGAGGTCGAGCACGGTGGCGGCCAGGTCCACCGCGTGGCAGAACTGCGTGCGCACCGCGCCACGTTCGCCCTCGGCGATGCCGTTGGGCCAGTGCACCACCAACGGATCGCGCACCCCGCCCCCGTACGTGTTCTGCTTGTACCAGCGCAGCGGGCTGTTGCCGGCCTGCGCCCACCCCCACGGGTAGTTGCTGTGCGAGTGCGGTCCGCCAATGTCGTCGAGGCGGTGCTCGGCGATGTGGTCGATGTCTTCCCACATTGCGTTGAAGAAGCTGAACTCGTCCATCACGCCGTAGGGCCCGCCCTCACGGCTGGCACCGTTGTCGCTCAACACCATCAGTACGGTGTTGTCGAGCATGCCCTCGTGCTCGAGGAAGTCGGTGAGCCGGCCGATCTGGTCGTCGGTGTGCTCGAGCATCGCGGCGAACGCCTCCTGGAGGCGACACGCGAACTTCTGCTGGTTGGCGGTGAGGTCGGCCCACTTCGGCACGCCCGGGTTCAGCGGCGCCAGCGTGGTTCCCTCGGGGATGACACCCATCTCCAGCTGGCGCGCGTACCACCGCTCGCGCCACACCTCGTACCCCTCGTCGAATGCACCCTTCCACCGGTCGAGGTACTCCTGTGGCGCCTGGTGCGGCGCATGCATCGCTCCGAACGCGAGATACAGGAAGAAGGGGCGGTCGGGGCGCACGCTCACCAGGTCGCGCACCCACTCGATGCTCTTGTCGACGATGTCGTCGCTGACGTGATAGCCCTCTGCGGCAGTGCGCGGCGGGTCGATGTGATGGTTGTCGTGGGTGAGTTCGGGGGCGAACTGGTCGGTCTCGCCCTGCATGAACCCGTAGAAGCGATCGAAGCCCTTCTGCAACGGCCAGTTGGTGTGCGGGCCTGCAGCACTGCACTCTTCCATCGGTGCCAGGTGCCACTTGCCAGCGGCGTAGGTGGCGTAGCCGTGCGGGCGCAGCAACTCGGGCACCATTGCGGCGTGCGGGCTGATGCCACCGCGCATGTGCGGGAACCCGGTGTTCCAGTTGCTCACACCACGCATACCCACCGCGTGATGGTTGCGACCGCTCAGCAGGCATGCCCGAGTGGGGCTGCACAGGGCAGTGGTGTGGAAGTTGTTGTACCGCAAGCCGTTGGCGGCCAGGCGGTCGATGTGCGGGGTACGCAGTGTGCTGCCATAGCACCCGAAGTGCGCGAACCCCGTGTCGTCGAGCACGATCATCACCACGTTGGGCCCACCCGTGCCCGCGGGCGGCTCGGGCCACCATGGTGTGCTGTCGGCGAGGGTGCTGCCGATCACACCCTGGAAGTGGGGCTCGGCCGGATGCGGGCGGCTCGCATGCGCGCTCACGACCAGCCTCCGGCGTAGCTGGTGAACTGTCCGGTGGTGAAGCGACTGGTGCCATCCACATACGGCGCGCAGAAGTGGGCGAACTCTTCCATCGTGCCCAACCGACCGAGCGGCACCATGCCCTCCAACTTGGCGCGCACGGCCGGGTCGTCGGCGTTGTTGGCCCGACGGAACTCGGGGAAGTCCATGAAGTTGGTGCCCACGGCGTTCACCTGCACCTTGTGCCGCGCCACCTCGTCGGCCACATTCCTCACCATGTGCGTGGCACCTGCCCGAGCCGCGGAGTAGAGCGGCGCCCCAGGCGTGGGCCGGGCGGCCGACGCGCTGGTGATGATGAGCACCTGGCCCTGCTGGGCGTCGATCATCGGCGGCAGCACTGCCTTCATGAACTCGTACGGCGCCACCATGCAACCCTCCATCACTGCCCGCAAGTCGTCGACGCTCGATCGCATGAACCGCCCGGTGACGATGCGGCCGGAGAAGGCGGTGGCGCTGTCGAGGCGACCGAACCGCGCCAACGCAGCGTCGACCAACTGCTGGGCGTTCCCGGGCACGGCCAGGTCGCGGCACCCGGTGACCACTTCCACAGCGGT
>DMQJ01000455.1:0-2530 GCA_003455715.1 Acidimicrobiaceae bacterium
GACTACGCACCCGAAGGGCAAGCGCTGGCGGTGGCCGCATGCCCGGGCTTGGCCCCGGCCGACCCGGAGGCCCGCCTCGCCTTGGCCGCCGACGTGCAGGCGCAGTTGCGGCGGTGGTGGGGTCCGCAGGTTGGCGAGTGGCGGGTGTTGCGAACCGACTCCATTGCTCACGGCCAGCCCGACCAGGCGCCGCCCTTCTCCCCCAAGCGAACCGTCGTTCTCGGCGACGGACTGTTCGTGTGCGGCGACCACCGCGATACGCCGTCCATTCAGGGTGCGCTGTTCAGCGGCCGTCGGTGCGGTGAGGCGGTCGTTGCGTCACTCGCTGGCTGACAGGCTGGCCGCCCACTCCATCGGGAACCGGCGGCGGTGTGGATGGCGTCGAACGAGTATGACACGTTCACGCCAACTCCCTCTCGCCGCCGGTGTGGCGGCAGCGCTTGCACTCTCCGCCTGTGGCGACGACAGCACGGGTGGGTCCGGAACACCGGTGAACGTGGTCGGTCGTGCGTTCGCCGCACAGAGCGCCGTTGGTTTCGACCTGCCGTCAGCCTCGAACCTGGTGATCACGTTCGACGATGGGCAACTGGGCGTGAGCGGCGGCTGCAACCTGATCGGTGGCGCGTACACCATTGACGGCAACGTCTTGAAGGCCCCGGAAGGCTTCATGCAAACCGAGATGGCGTGCGACGAACCACTGATGCAACTCGACACCGACGTGGTGGCGTTGCTGTCGGCATCGCCCACGCTCTCGGCCGACGGCGACGTGCTCACCATCACCGGTCCGTCGTCGAGCCTCACCCTGTCGTTGCAGCAACCTCCGGCCGACCTGCCCCTTGAGGGCACCGTGTGGACCGTGACGTCGTTGGTCGACGGCGACGCGGTCAGCGGGGGGTTCTCGGTCGCCCCCACCATCCAGTTCGTCGACGGCTCGGCGCAGGTGTTCACCGGCTGCAACCGCGGGTCGGCGAAGGTGACCGTGGCCGACACCGCCATCGAGTTCGGCCCGATGGGCCTCACCAAGATGGCGTGCCAGGGCGATGCGATGCAGGTGGAGGCGGCGGTGGTCGCCGTGCTGCAGGGCTCGGTCGACTACCGCATCGAGGGCGCCACGCTGGAACTCATCGGCGCCAACGGTGGCCTCCTCCTCGACGGTGTTCCGCCCACCTGAACCCTCCACCGTCCACGTGGCCGGCTGGCTCAGGCTTGGGTGGCGGCGATGAAGTCGACGACCACCTGAGCCAGCGCTGCACCGCGGTCTTCCTGCAGGAAGTGACCGGCTCCTTCGATGGTGACGTGAGGCTGGCCAGCTGTGCCGGGCACCTCGCGCAGAAACACTCGCTCGCCGCCCTTGGTGACGGGGTCGGCATCGCTGAAGGTGCACAGCCACGGCTTGGTGAAACCACGCAGCACCTCCCACGCGGCCAACTGGTCGGCGCGGGCTGGGTCGTCGGTGCCCGACGGCACGAGCGACGGGAAGATGCGGGCGCCCGCCTTGTAGGTGTCGTCGGGGAACGGCGCGTCGTAGGCGGCCACCACCTCGGGAGCGAGATCGGTGGTGCACCCTCCGTTGACGATGCCGCCGATGGGGAACACAGGCGACTCGCGAGAGAACTTCCGCCAGTTGAGGAACGCCTCGGTGGGAGTGGCGTCGCCGGTGGGGAGGCCGGTGTTGCCCACCACCACTCGGTCGAACCGGTCGGGCTCGGCAGCCACCAACCGCAGGCCCACCAGGCCGCCCCAGTCTTGCCCGAAGAAGGTGATGCCGCGCAGGTCGAGATGGTCGAACAACGCCTCGCTCATCCACGCGACCTGTCGGGCGTAGCTGTAGTCGGCCTGCTCGGTGGGCTTGTCGCTGCGGCCGAAGCCGATGAGGTCGGGCGCCACGACGCGGTGCCCTGCGGCCACCAGTACGGGGATCATGTGGCGATAGAGGTAGGCCCAACTCGGCTCACCGTGCATCAGCAGCACCGGCGGAGCATCGGCAGGTCCCTCGTCGATGTAGTGCACTCGCAGTTCGGTATCGCCTGCGCCCGCTGCGGCGATGGTGACGTACCGCGGCTCGAATGGCCAGCCGGGAAGGTTGTCGAAGCGGTGATCGGGTGTGCGGAGCACGTGCATTGGTCAGCCCTCCAGCAGTCGAGCGAGTGAGTCGGCGAGGACGGCCTCCGCGTCGGCCACGGTGAGGCCCTGGTCGGTGCGCAGCAGGTGCCAGCCCTCAAAGCCCGCGAGCACATCGGCCGCAGCGAGGCGCTGGGCACGCACCGCAGCGGGGAATGCCCGAAGTTCCCGAGCGAAGAGGCCGGCAAGCTGATCGCGCAATGCCGCCCGGCCCTCGGCCAGACGAGCGGCCACCACCTTGTTGAACGGCGCGCGCAGTCGGCTGACCTGGCCAACCGATGCGATCGCCTCGAACAACGACGAGCGCTGGTGCACGACGGCTGCGACTCGTTCGGCGAAGTCGGCGTCGTGGCCGACCTTCACTGGGAAGAGGTGGGCGACATCGAGCAACTGCTGAGATCGGAAGAGC
>DMQJ01000455.1:2695-2843 GCA_003455715.1 Acidimicrobiaceae bacterium
GTGGGCGACATCGAGCAACTGCTGGTCGATCGCTGCGTTGGCAAGGTCGTCCACATCGTCGAAGTAGCGGAACACGGAGCGGGCCGACACGCCCGACCGCGTCGCGATCTCGTCGATGGACGGGTCGAAGTTGCCGCTCCGGTAGAGC
>DMQJ01000455.1:3059-3337 GCA_003455715.1 Acidimicrobiaceae bacterium
TCGAAGTTGCCGCTCCGGTAGAGCTGCAACAATGCACGCACGACGGCGTCGCGGTTACGGTCGCGGCGTTGGCGCCGGCCATCGACGCCCACCGTGGGCTCGGAGGCAGGGAGTGAAGGGGCCGTAGTGGGCATCGGCCGCCACGCTATCACCGCTCCCCAGCAGTTGACAGTCGTGCTGACAATTGTTTGAATGCGGCGATGACCGAACCCCAAGCTGCCTCTCGCCCCGTGGCCCTCGTGGCCGACGCCGGTTTCTACGTCGGCCCCTCGCTCGCT
>DMQJ01000211.1:0-7668 GCA_003455715.1 Acidimicrobiaceae bacterium
TCTTCCGATCTCACGGCGAGGGAGCACCCTCGTGCCACACCCCGCCGAACTGCGGCGGGCCATCGCCGCCGAGGATGTCGCCCTCGGCGTTGGAGATGGCGGCCGTGCCACCCACGTCGGGCTGCGCCGCCACCACTCCGGGCACTGCCTCGACCAGCTCGACGAGGTCGACCGAGATGTGGGCGCGAAGGTCGTTGCCGAACTCGCCCTCGATGACATCGGACGAACGCACGTAGGCGTCGGTGGAGGCATAGGCGTTGGCGAACAGTTTGTCGAAACTGCCCTTGATGGTGTCGGTGAAGACAAAGACACCACTCAGGAACGTAGTGCCGGCGATGACCGCGAGCGCGGTGAGGATGAGCCGCCCTTTGCGGCTCCAGATGTTCTTCAGGCTGAGCTTGAACATGGCTACACGCTCACTCCCCGAATCGCTTCATGCGATCGAGCACGCGCTCGGAGGTGGGCTCCATCATCTCGTCGACCACCTTGCCGTCGGCGAGGAAGATCACCCTGTCGGCGTAGCTGGCGGCGACGGGGTCGTGGGTGACCATCACGATGGTCTGGCCCAACTCGCGCACCGCACGGCGCATGAAGTCGAGAATCTCGGCGCCGGTGCGGCTGTCGAGGTTGCCGGTGGGTTCGTCGGCGAAGATGATGGTCGGCCGGCTCGCAAGCGCACGGGCCACGGCCACGCGCTGCTGCTGGCCACCCGACAACTCGCTGGGGCGGTGCCGCAACCGGTCGCGCAGGCCCACGGTGTCGATCACCCTGTCGATCCACTCTTGGTCGCCCTTCTGGCCACCGAGCAGCAACGGCAGGGTGATGTTCTCCTCCGCCGTGAGTGTGGGCACCAGGTTGTAGGCCTGGAAGATGAAGCCCACTGACGTGCGCCGCAACTCGGTGAGTTGCTTGTCGTTGAGCGACGCCAGATAGGTGTCGCCGATGTACACCGCACCCGAGGTGAGGGCATCGAGCCCGGCGAGGCAGTGCATCAACGTGCTCTTGCCTGAGCCACTGGGCCCCATGATGGCGGTGAACTTTCCACGCTCGAACTGCACCGTGATGCCATCGAGCGCCCTCACCTCGCTGTCGCCGCCACCGTAAATCTTCATTGCATCCACCGCACCCGCTGCGGCCGTCATGACACTGTTCTCACTCATGCCACCGTTGTATCGCGGCATCTGCGAGTGCGCATCCCCTGCGCGGGTGACTGTGGTCAACCGTTGGGCTGATTGCCGGGCGTGACGAGCCCGCTCTCGTATGCCACCACCACCGCCTGGACGCGATCGCGCAGGTCGAGTTTGGTGAGCACGCGACCCACATGGGTCTTCACGGTGGCCTCCCCGAGAAAGAGGGTGCCCGCGATCTCGCCGTTCGACATGCCGCGTGCCATCAGCTTCAAGACTTCGAGCTCTCGGTCGGTGAGGTCGGCGAGGCCAGGCGCGACAGCCTCGGGGTGCACGGCAGGCCGACGAGACACCTCCTCGATCAACAAGCGCGTGACCGAGGGAGCGAGGAGGGCATCGCCCGCAGCAATCACTCGCACTGCGCTGATGAGCTGCTCGGGCGGGGCGTCCTTCAACAAGAAGCCGCTGGCACCCGCTCGAAGCGCCGCGTACACATAATCGTCGAGGTCGAACGTGGTGAGCATGAGCACCCGAGCCGGCGAACCAGACCCGACGATGACGCGGGTGGCCTCGATGCCGTCCATGTGTGGCATACGTACGTCCATCAACACCACATCGGGGTTGGCGCGCGGCACGAGCTCCACCGCTTCGCGGCCGTCGCCAGCCTCGCCCACGACGGTGATGTCGGACTCGCTCTCAAGAATCATGCGGAAGCCGGCGCGCACCATTGCCTGATCGTCGACCAGCACGACCCGCAACGGGTTTCCCCCGCTCATGCCGCACCAACAGGGAACGTTGCGCGCACTCGCCAGCCGCCACCCACACGCGGCCCCACCACCAACTCGCCGTCGTACGCCGCAACCCGTTCGCGCATACCCGCCAAGCCGAATCCGCCCTGCGTGGCGACACTGGCGCCGCGACCGTCGTCGGCCACTTCCACCACCAGCGCCGACGGTTCGCGTCGTACCGTGACATCCACCTGCTGCACCGGCCCTGCGTGTCGGCGAACGTTGGTGAGCGCCTCCTGCACGATGCGGTACGCGTTCACCTCCACCCCGGCGGGCAGCTCGTCGAGGTCGCCGTGCAGGTGCACGCCGATGGGCAAATCGGTCGACACCTCTGCCAAGGTGGTGATGGATGCCAACGAGGGCTGCGGTGCCCTCGCAGCGGAGGCCTCGCCATCGGCAGAGTCGGCGCCCTCACGGAGCACCCCGAGGATGCGCCGCATTTCGGTCATTGCTTGTCGACCCGTCGACTCCACGGTGGCCAACGCGCGATCGGCCTTCTCAGGGTCTTTGCCCAATTGCAGTCGTGCCGCACCTGCCTGGATGACCATGAGGCTCACGCTGTGGGCCACCACGTCGTGCAGTTCACGCGCAATACGTGCCCGCTCGTCGAGGAGTTGCTGATGCGCAAGCAGTTCGCGCTCGCGTTCAGCACGTTCGGCGCGTTCCACCAACTCCACGGCACGCTCGCGGCGTCGCCGCACGTTGTCGCCGAGCACCAGCGCGGCGGTGAACGACACCGGCGTGGCGATGAGCGCCTGCCAGGGGGCATCGCCCGTGAACAGGCCCACGATGATGAGGCCGACCGCAGAGGCCAGGCACAGGCTGGCCACACGCCACAAGCGACGGCCCGACGTGTAGACCGCGAGCGAATAGGTAGCCACCACCACGCCCGACCAACCCGCACCTTCGAAGTTGCCCAGCTCGAGCGCCATCTGCGCTGCCAACACCCCGACAAGCGTGGCCACGGGCGCCTGACGACGAACCCCCACCGGAAGTGTGGCGAGCACGATGAGCACCACGCTGTACCAGGTGGGATCGGCCGCATCCTCCATCGCCACGGTGAGGTGCGAACCGACGCTCATGAACACGAGAAGGCCAGCAAGCAGCCAGTCGGCAGCAACCGGGTGGTTGCGCAACCAGTTGACGGGGTGCGGACGGGCCATCCGCGCCACGATAACCCCACCTCTGAAACACGCCGTCCGCCTTGGGGCGGATGTGGCCTACGCTCCCCGGATGATGTTGTGCGCGTCGTGCGGTGCCTCGATCCCACCCGGGGCTCGGTTCTGCTCGTCGTGCGGCGCCCCGGCCCCCCAAGCCCAGCAGGAAGAACGGCGCATCGTCACCGTATTGTTCGCCGACCTCGTGGGCTTCACGGCTCTCAGCGAGTACATGGACCCCGAGCAGGTGAAGCGGCTCGTCGACTCGTGCTTCGAGTGCCTCGTCGAGGTGGTCAGCGAGTTCGGCGGTCGGGTCGACAAGCTGCTCGGCGACGGCATGCTCGTGCTGTTCGGAGCCCCAGTGGCGCACGAGGACGACCCCGAGCGTGCCGTGCGCGCCGCGCTGCGCATGCAGGAAGTGCTCAGCGCTCATACCGAGCAGTCGGGCCTCGTCGGCAGCGACGGAATCCGCATGCGGGTCGGCATCAACACCGGCGAGGTGTTGGTGGGCACGCTTGCGGGCACCGACTACACGGCCATGGGCGACGTGGTCAACACCGCACAGCGGTTGCAGGCCGCGGCCCCTCCCGGCGGGGTGTACGTCGGGGGCAGCACCCACGCGCTCACTGTGCACACCGTCGCCTACGAACCCGCGGGCGAACTTCAGGCCAAGGGCCGCGAGCAAACGGTGGTGGCATGGTTGGCGCAGGCTGCCCTCGCCCCACCAGGTGCGAGGCGCAGACGCAGGCGCGACGTGCCCACCGTGGGGCGCGACCGCGAGATGGCACTGGCGGCATCAGCCATCGAGTTCACCGTCGCTCAGCAGCGCGCCTTGGCACTCAACGTCTCCGGCGAAAGCGGCGTCGGCAAAACACGGGTCATCGACGATGTCATCCGCGGCATCCGCGCCATGCCCGGTAGCGCGGTGCTCGAAGGCGCATGTGTGCCCTACGGCGAGGCAAACGTGTGGTTCCCCATTGCCAGTGCACTCACTCGTTACCTCGATCTGGAACCCGGACAGGCCCTCGTCACCGTTCGCGAAGTGGCGGCGACGCGCGCCCGGGCCCTGTTCGGCGAACAGCTCAGCCAGGTCGACCGGCTCGTCGACGTGTTCACCCACCTCATGGGCCACCCATCACCCATCGATCGTCTGGAAGCCGGCGCCGCTCGCAGCACCATCCACCACGCCGTGGCCGCAGTGCTCGAGGCGCGCACCGCAGAAGGCCCAGTGGTGCTGAGCATCGACGACCTGCACTGGGCCGACCCCGACCTCGTGTCGCTGCTCGAACACCTCGCCACTTCGCTCAGCCGGCGCCCCTTCGCCCTCCTCACTGCCATGCGCCCGGGCAGCGACATCGAGTGGCCCCCGCGTGCAGAGCGCACCACCGTCGTGTCGCTCACCCTGCAACCATTGAGCCGCCACGACACCGCCGAACTCACCCGATCGCTGCTCGACGACACCTCCGACGAGCGGCTCATCGACGCCCTCTACGACCGCAGTGGCGGCAACCCCCTGTTCCTGCTTGAGCTGGCTGCGCTCACCGAAGCCGGTGGCGGCCACCGAGAGCTCCCCGACTCGCTGCGCAGCCTCATCGCCGCTCGGCTCGATCAGCTCACACCCGACCAGCGGCAGATCATCGAGAACGCAGCGGTACTCGGAACGTCGGGCACGGTCGTGTCGCTCTCCATGTTCGCCGCGGAGTTGGGCCAACGCTTCAGCCAAGGCCTGCTCGCCGAGCTCGACGATCTCGGGTTGCTGCACGTGGAGCGCACCCGATGGGAGTTCCGCTCCGACTCAGTGCGCGAGGCCGCCTACCAAACCCTCACGAAGGCCGCACGCGCTCAACGCCACGCAGGGGTCGCCAAGGCGCTCATGCACGCGCCGGTGGGAATCGACGATCGCGCACATCACGCAGCCACGGCGGCGGAGTTGCTGCAAGAGCTCGGCCCTGTCGACAAGGTGCCGACGAGCATCACCGGCTGGGCGGTGGAGTTGCTGTCGACCGCCGCGGAGAAGGCACTCGACGGCGGTTCGTTCCGCACGGCCTCCCGCCACGCCACCCGGGCAATCGACCTCGCCCCTGCGGCTGGCACCGCGCCCGCGTCGGTGGCTCAACTGCGCCTCGTGCGGGCGACGTCGCTCATCGAGCAACGCCAGTTCGATCTCGCCGCCGCCGACATCGAGGCAATGGCCTCGCTGGGCACCGAGTTGGCCGACAACATCGTTGTGGCCGAGGCGCACCGCTTGCGGGGCATGCTCGCCAACGTCGCCGGCCGCATCGACGAAGCGCGCGCCGAACTTGGTGTCGCCGTCGACATGCTGCGCCAGGTCGATCGTCCCGATCTGCTCGCCCGAGCCCTTCGCCTACGCGGCTTCATCGAGATGTTCGGCGGCTCGCTCGTGGATGCGGAGTGGTTCTTCGGCGAAGCCGACGACCTGTACCGCGGCCTGGCCGACGAGCGCGGCATGGCCTACATCGAGCAGCACCGGGCCTGGATCACCTTCTTGTCAGGCGACTTGCCCGCCGCCCGCGAACGTCTCACCCACGCCGCCGCCACCCTGCACGAACTCGGCGACCGCAACGGCGAAGGATGGGCGAACGGCCTGCTCGCCTTCGTCGAGTTCCTCGACCGCAACTTCGACACCGCCGAACAACTCGCGCGGGTGGTCACCGCAGAAGCCAACCAACGCGGCGACGAGTGGGCTGCAGGCATGATGGACACCCTCATGGCCGACCTGCGCCTGTGGCAGGGCCAACTGGAGGAAGCGCTTGGCCACGCGGAGAAGGCGCGGGCGCGGTTCAAACGGCTCAACGATCGCTTCGGGCTCGTGCAGGCCCTGGCCCCACTCGTGCGCACCCAGGTGGCACTCGGCAAGAACGCCGCCGCGCAACGCAGCGCGGAGGAACTGCTCACCATCGCCGAAACCGGCCGCCAGGGTGTGTTCCCCCTGCTGGCTGCGGCGGGCGCAGCGATGCATCGCGGCCTAGGCGTGGTGGCCACCGCGATGGCCGAGCGTGCCATCTCCGAACTCGCGGCCACGGGTGGCCGCGCGTGGGAGCCCCACGTGGTGCTGGCGATCGGGTTGGCCCAACAGGGAGACGTCGACGGGGCACTGGCCGCACTCGATCGAGTGCCATCCGACGGTGCGGGCCATCCCTTCCACCACGCCGGCAGTGCGTTGGTGCATGCCGTGTCGGGTGGGCCATCGGCCGCGATCGAGCACGCCCAAACCACCACCGCCACCGAAGGCGCCACGTACCTCGACCAAGTGTTCGCGTACGTCGCCGCCGCCGGTGCGTCGGCGCAACTGGGCCAGCACCAGCAGGCCGAACTCGCTGCGCAGGCAGCGGTGGCGCAAGCGGTCGCCGTCGGCGACGTCGTGGCCACTGCCCTCGCTACGCGCGTGTACGCCGCAGTCACTGGCAAGCAACACGCGGCCCACGACGAGCACACGCAGTTGGGTGAGGGCTGGGCCACGGTGGTGCAGCTGCTGGCACCCGAGGTGCTCACCAGCTAGGCGAGTGCACGCGGCGCCCGACAGTCGCCCGAGGCGCGGCGCTATCCGGCGAGCGGGTCGCGACCCTCGCGCCGCCACGGCAACTCGGCGAGGTACTTCGCTGCAGCCGGGTGAGGGTCCATCTCGCGCATCATCGACGGCGGGGTGTCGTCGACGGGTGGGGCGTGTCGCACCTGGCAGCCGGGGCACCAGTACAGCAAGCGGTTGTGCTCGCCCAATCGCCGCACCTGCACGGTGTCGCCGCACCGGGCGCAACGCTGGCCGTTGCGTCCGTACACCGCGAGCCCCCCGGGCACGTCGGGGAGGGTGACCCGCGTGGAGTGCTTCAGGTTGGCGCGCAACATGCGGGTGGCTGCGTTGATGACCTGCACGCAGTCGACCGGTTGCAGATCGCCGACGGCGGCGAACGGGTTGAGTTCACATGCCCACAGCACTTCGCTGCGGTACACGTTGCCCACGCCGCACGCAACGCGTTGATCGAGCAAGACTTCGGCGATGGTCTGGTCGGGATCGTCGTAGTGGAAGACGCGGCGAGCGCAGTCGGCGAGGGCTGCTTCCGACGCGGTGCACAGGTCGGGTCCGAGATGGCCGAAGCCTGGATGACGACGGCGGTCGAACTCGCGGTAGGTCTCCACCACCGGAGCGCTGAAGCACACGGCCACCCACTCGGGCACTTCGATGGCCACCCGCATCAGCTCGGAGGGTTTGCGCCACCGTTCGCCCGAGCGATACAGGTGCCACGAGCCGGTCATGCGCATGTGTGTATGGAGGATGAGGCCGTCGTCCCACACGACCTCGAGGTGCTTGCCATGGCTCTCGACGCGTTCAACGATTCGGAGATGAGCGGGGTGCGGGCCGAACAGGCGAGGCGCGTCGAAGCGCAGCGTGGGGCGACCCACGAGAGCAGTCCGCAAGGCTGCGGCCGCGCGATGAATCGTGTCGCCTTCGGGCACGAACGACAGCGTATTCAATGGCACATGGTCGCCCGCGCGATACCCCACTCGATGCGGGTCGATAGCGTGCAGCCATGAGCGATCCGAAGGAGCCCACCACCGACGAGCCGATGCCGCTCGAGC
>DMQJ01000211.1:7865-9352 GCA_003455715.1 Acidimicrobiaceae bacterium
CCCCCCCCCCGGCGAGCCGATGCCGCTCGAGCCGGCCTCCGACCCGGTGCGCACGGCTCGTCGGCGCCATGGCGCGGCGGGGGCAATCGTTGCCGCAGGCATGCTCGGCATCGACCAGGCGCTCGGCCGCAAACCGCGCGAGGAGGCACCGGTGGTCGTTGCCCATAGCGGCGAACCCACCGACATCGACGCCGATGGCATTCGCGTCCCCGTCGACGAGCACACCGATGTCGTGGCACCGCCGCAACCCCGGCCCGATCCCTTGCCGCCTCGCCGGCCGCGCAAGGCCACCATTCGCCGATAAGCGAACGCTTCCCACATCGGCGCGGAGGCAACTACGCTCCGTGCGATCCCCCTTGGAGGTTGTCGTGCGGAAAGTCGTCACTGTGCTCGTTGCTGCATCGCTCGCGATGTCGCTGCCAGCGCTCCCCCTGGCAAGCGCCCAGTCGTCCCGCCGTGGCGACAGCACGCTCAGCGACCCGGCGCTGCTGGCCGCAATCGAGGAGGCACGCGAGGCTCGACGCACGCAAGGGGGGCCAGAACGCTCGCTCACGGTGGAGTTGCTCACCGCCGACGCCGCGTCGGCCAGGGCAGCGGTTGCTGCCGCTGGCGGCACCGTCACCGGTGAGGTGCCGGGCGAACTCGTGCAAGCTCGAGTGCCGGTGGGGCGCATCGACGGCCTCACCGCAACACCGGGCGTGCGGTATGTGAAGGCACCGCGTCGTGCCGGCTACCTCACCCCGCCCGATCGGCCGGTGCGTCTCGATGCCGGCACGGGTGTGGAGGGTGCCGCCGTAGCAATCACCAACGCCGACGACTGGCAGACGGCCGGGTTCTCCGGCGCCGGCATCAAGGTGGGCATCGTCGACTTCTTCGACCTCGGCTTGTGGGCCACGCTCACCGGTGAGGCTGGCCCGGTACCCGACGCCGCACATCAGTTCTGCCAAGACTCCATCGTGCCGCCGCCGTCGGCATCGAGCTACTGCAACGCCAACGGCACCATCAACTCCGCGAACGGAGACGAACATGGCGTGGCCGTCGCCGAGATCGTGAAAGACATGGCTCCCGGCGTGGAACTGTTCATCGCCACGGTGGCCACCACCGCCGACCTGCAGGCAGCCGTCAACTGGTTCGCCTCCAACGGTGTCACCATCGTCACCCGTTCGCTCGGCGCCGCGTTCGACGGCCCTGGCGACGGCACCGGGCCGCTCTCAGCCGTTGTGAACTCAGCGGTTGCCCAGGGCATCACCTGGTTCAACTCGGCGGGCAACGACGGGCAGGACGCCTACATGAAGTTCACCGTGCCCACCAGCCTCGGCGCCAACGGCTACGTCGACTTCGACGAAGGCCCCGGCACCGACACCTACCTGCGCATCGACGGCTACTGCGTGCTGATGGACGGCGTGCGCTGGGCCAACGACTGGTACCTGCCCACCAATCAGCGCACCGACTATCGCCTCGAGTTCTTCGAACCCAACGTCGACGTC
>DMQJ01000211.1:9564-10183 GCA_003455715.1 Acidimicrobiaceae bacterium
TTCTTCGAACCCAACGTCGACGTCAGCGCCAACGGCGACCACTACAACCCCACGGCTGGCCAACTGACAGCACTCGACCTCAACCCCGACACCCCAGCCATCGAGAACGTATGGGATGCCAGCCAGATCGGCGGCGCCAACCCGTTGGAAGGCGAAGACCTGTTCTTCTGCCCCGACAACACCTACGGCCCCGAGTTCGGTATCTCCTACATGCGCATTCGCCGCAACGCAGGCACCGTCGTGGGCGGCAGTGGCGACACGATGGAGATCGGCGTGGCCGTGGGCCTGCTGGAGATCGACTACTCCGACACCGCGGGCAGCGCAGCCAAGCCGGTGGTCGACTCCAAGAACCCCGGCCTGGTGGCCGTCGGCGCGGTCGACCCGCCCGCAGGTTCAGTGATCGCCCCGTACTCGTCGCAGGGTCCCACCACCGACGGCCGCATCAAGCCCGACGTGTCGGCACCGGCTGGCTTCTTCAGCGAGGCCTACGACGACACCTTCTCTGGCACGTCGGCCGCATCGCCCGTCGCGGCCGGCATGGCCGCCTTGCTCCAGGGAGGTGGCCTCGCCGCCAAGGGCATGCCCACCGCGGCGCTCGTGAAGCAGTTCGTGCAAGACC
>DMQJ01000211.1:10495-10673 GCA_003455715.1 Acidimicrobiaceae bacterium
CGGAATACATGCCGCTGGCCCTGCCCACCCGTGTGCTCGATACGCGGCCGGCGTTCCAAACTGGGCCACCCGCCTTGGTCGGCCCCTACGCGCCCGAGACCATCATCAACCTGCCGGTGCTCAACACGGGCGGTGTTCCCGCCAGCGGGGTGTCGGCGGTGGCCATCAACCTCACGTC
>DMQJ01000211.1:10885-11099 GCA_003455715.1 Acidimicrobiaceae bacterium
GGCGGTGGCCATCAACCTCACGTCGGTCAACACCACCCAAACCGGCTACCTGCAGGCCTACCCGTACCTACGGGCCACGGTGGGCGGCACCAGCACGCTCAACATCTCCACGGCCGGACCAGCGCGACCCAACTTCGCCATCGTGCCCGTGGGGGTGAACGGCACCATCAGCATCTACCTGCAGGCGGGCGGCAACGTCATCGTCGACGTGATG
>DMQJ01000211.1:11311-11562 GCA_003455715.1 Acidimicrobiaceae bacterium
GGCAACGTCATCGTCGACGTGATGGGCTACTTCGCCGATGGGGTGACCACCTCCACCAACGGCCGGTTCGTGCCCCTCGCCAACCCGGAGCGCTGGATGGACACCCGCGGCCTCAGCGGCGCACCGCTGCCGGCTGCATTCAGCGGCACACCGCGGTTGGCCAACGCCGGTGAAACCATCACCGTTCCCGTGTTCGATACGTCGGTGGTGCCCGCGACGGGCGTGGCCGCCCTCGTGGTGAACGTCACCGC
>DMQJ01000211.1:11710-12414 GCA_003455715.1 Acidimicrobiaceae bacterium
CGCCCTCGTGGTGAACGTCACCGCCGCCAACTCGGCTGGCACCGGCTACCTGCAGGCCAACCCTGCCGGGGCGACGGGTGCGGTGCACAGCACGGTGAACTACACGTCGGCGTCGGCGTCGGCCAACACGGCCATCGTGCCGCTCGGCACCAACGGCGAGATCCAGGTGTTCACCAACGGCGCGGTCAACATCATCGTCGACGTCGTCGGCTACATCACCGACGGCACGGCCGCCGACACCACCACCGGCCTCTTCAGGGCCATCACGCCCGGCCGTGCCTACGACACGCGTGTGCCGTCGCCCACACCGTTCGCTGCCAACGAGGTGAGGGTGGTGCAACTCACCGGGTTGGTGGCGCCGGTGGTGCCCGCCGGTGCGGCCGGTGTGTCGGCCAACCTCACCGTGGTCAACCCGGGCACCAACGGTTTCCTCAAGGCGTATCCGAACGCCGAACCCTCCACCTCGAGCCTCAACTTCGCGGCCGGGAAGACCGTGGCCAACGGCGCACTGCTGGGCCTCAGCGGCACGGGTACGGTCAGCCTGAAGATGAGTGGCCCTGGCAACGTCATCGTCGACATCAACGGCTACTTCCTCGCATGAACGAACAACTCGACACCAAGACCGGCTGGCTCTCCCGCGACGAACTGGAGAACATCCGGGCCAACGTTCCGCTCGTGTACGTCGACGCCGTACCGGTGCGCGT
>DMQJ01000211.1:12600-13168 GCA_003455715.1 Acidimicrobiaceae bacterium
CGTCGACGCCGTACCGGTGCGCGTCGACGAGATGGGCAGGGTCACCAAGGTGGGGTTGCTGCTCCGCCAGGCCGCCGACGGCTCCATCAGCCGCATGGTGGTGACGGGCCGGGTGCTCTACGGCGAACGGGTGCGCGAGGCCTTGCTGCGCCACTTGGAGAAAGATCTCGGTCCGGTCGCGTTGCCGCAGATCCCCGCCCAGGTCGCCCCGTTCACCGTCGTGGAGTACTTCCCCGATCCCGACACCAGCGGCTTCCACGACCCCCGTCACCACGCCGTGAGCCTGGCCTTCGTGGTGCCGGTGTCGGGCGACTGCCAGCCCACGCAGGAGGCACTCGACCTGCGTTGGTTCACCCCGGAGGAAGCCGTCAGCGAGAAGGTGCGCCGAGAGATGACCGGCGGCCACGATCGGCTCATCCGCCTTGCGTTGGCGCACGTCGGCGCCCTGCCGTGAGCGACCTCCAACCGCCGCCTCCCCCTCCGTTGGCGCCCGAGCCATCGCCGCTCGGGCCAACCTCGATCGCGCCAGTTGCGCCAGTTGCGCCCCCTCCTCCACCCCCTCCTCCTC
>DMQJ01000206.1 GCA_003455715.1 Acidimicrobiaceae bacterium
GTCTACGGCGGTGCCGCTGCCGCAGGCATTGCGGTGGTGCTGCTGGCCACGCTTGTGCTGGGCGGCGGCGACGACGGTGACACGACTGCCACCACGGCTGGCAATGGCGGGGTCACGACCAACCCGGTCACCAGCGATGGGGTGTCGCCGTCAACCGCCGATGGCGCCTCCACCACTGCGGCGTCCACCGTGCCGGCCGGTGCTCCGTGGTCTGCCTCGGTGCTCCCCGCCATCGTTGCCGACCTCGACGCCAACATCGCGGGCGAGCCCACGGAGTTCGTCGTCATCTCCGTGCTGGAGGTGGTGGTGAATGCCTCGGTGCCATCGGCGACGCCGGGCGCGTACGAGCAGTACAGCTGGACCGATTACGGCACCATCAGTGGGCCGTCGGCAGCGGATGTGGATGCCGGTACCCCCACGTTCACCGCGACCGACATCGACTGGTCGGCCATCGGGGCACAGACCGCCGCCGCGCCGTCGATTCTCGGATTGCCCAACGGCCAAGTCGTTTCGGTGGTCGCGACGGCCTTCGACGGTGAGACGGTGCGTATCGCTATCACGGTGCAGGAAGGCAGCGTCACCCGGTTCGTACTGGTCGACACTGAGGGTCAGGTGGTGTCCACTGGCCCGTAGTTTGTGGCCGTAGTGACAGCATCGGGCGATGTGAGGAGCGTCGAACAACCATGGTGACTCGGCGGCGAACTGTGTCGAACGTGGGGTTGCCGCTGGTTGCTGGCGCGGCCCTGTTCGTCGGTGGCTGGATCGAAGGTGTACCGCGGGTGGAAGACGACCTCGCCCAGCGCCTCAACGAGTGGCTGCTGGTGGAAGGGTTCGTCGGTGTGACGTCGAGCTTCGACGGTCAGGACGGCACGTTGCACTGCGAGTCGCCGGTGGAGGACTACTACCTCAACTATGCGCTCACCGAGGGCGCCCGCACGTGGGGTGTTCGGCAGCTGTCGGCCGACCCCAGTTGCCACGGCGATGCATCGGTCACCACGCAACCACCGGCCACCACGATCTCGCCGTCCACCACCGTCGCGCCCAGTACCACGGCTTCGCCGCCCACCACGGTGGCGCCGCCCACCACGGTGGCGCCGCCCACCACGGTGGCGCCGACGGAGCCGGTGGTGGCGGCAGTGTTCGAACGTGGCACCTACCTGCTGCGCGGTACCGTCGCCGACGAACTGCAGCGCAACCAGTTGCTTCTCAGTGCGGCATCGGTGGTACGTGCCGAGAACGTGTTCGATGAGCTCCGGGTCGACTCGTCGTCGCCTGTCACGGCCGACATCGCCGACGCGTTGGCCGCACTGGTGCGGGCCACTCCCCCCAACCTTGTCAGCGGCGAGAGTGGTTTCGATGGCACGGGCATCTACAGCTCGGGGGTGTTCCGCGACGACCAGAGCCGTCGGGCGTTCGAGTCGGTGGCCGAGTCGCTCGGGGTAGAGGCGTCGCTCACCGAGCGCCCTGCCGGAGCAGCCTGCGATGCGCCTGCGCTCGCTGCCCAACTCAATGCCGAGGTAGCCGAGCAGGCCGTGCAGTTCGAGCCCGGTCGGGCCACCATCTCCGTCGACTCCGCGGCGCTGCTCGACCGCATCGCAGCGATTGCCAACCAGTGCGCCGGTGGGCTCACCATCACCGTCACCGGCCACACCGATTCGACGGGTAGCGATGTCGACAATCAGCTGCTCAGTGAACGACGCGCTGCGGCTGTGGTCGACGCGCTCGTCGAGCGCGGACTGTCGCCCGAAACCCTGGTGGCGCTCGGAAAGGGAGAGGCCGAGTTGGTGGTGGTCGACGGCATCGAAGACCCCGCGGCGAGCCGTCGCGTCGAGTTCACCGTCGTCGTCACCGACTCAGAAGCACCCTAAGGAGCACCTCGTGCCGTACACACTGCTCAAGTTCCTCGGCTGGTTGATCGCCGCATTGCTCATTGGGTTGCTGATCGGCTGGTGGTTGTGGGGGCGCCGTTCCTCACAGGAAGCCTCCGTCGAGTCCGCCCCGGCCCCCGACGCAGTGAGTTCCGACGGCTCCAACGGAGCGTTGTTCGATGCGCTGATTGCCGAGCGCGACCAGCTTGCTGCCGACCTCGATGCGTGTCGGTCCGCGACGGCGACGCCCAACGTGACGGAGGCGGCCGTAGTGCTTGGCAGGAAGATCGTTCTCGACGATCTCACCGTGGTGGAAGGTGTCGGACCGAGGATCGGCCAACTGTGCCACTCGATCGGGATTCGCACGTGGTGGGCGCTCGCCAACACCGAGGTCGACGTGTTGCGGGCCATGCTCAACGACGCTGGGCCACGCTTCCAGATGCACGACCCGACGTCGTGGCCCGAGCAAGCGCGCCTGCTTGCGCACGGGCAGTGGCGTGAGTTCGCCGAGCTCACTCGTCGACTTCACGGTGGCCGGACCGCCGAGTAACGACTGCCCTCATCTACACTCGGCCGTCCAAGGTGGAGCGCATGTTGCAGCGCTGAGCGGTGCCGTCCGGGGGGTTTGTGCAGGGTTTTCGATTCGAGCCGGTGGCCACACGGCCCGAGCGTGCCCTCGCTCGGCCGCGGCTCACCGCCCTGCTGAACGGCCGGTTCGACCATCGACTCACCCTGGTCACCGGCGCTGCCGGCTACGGCAAGACCACCGCTCTGGCGCTCGCCATCGCCAACAACCGGCTCGACCCCATCGGGCGCGACGTGTTCCTCGGGGCGACCGAGAGCGATGCCGATCCCGACCACCTGCTTGCTGGCTTGGCCGCCAGCCTGGGGGTGGAGCCCGGCGCGCAGGCCGTCGCCCTCGAGCATGTCGTCGACGCCGTGTGGTCGGCGGCACCCCTCGATGTGGTGCTCATCATCGACGATGCCCATCACCTCGACACCAGCCCCTCGGTTGGGCTGCTGGGTGAACTGCTCCAGGTGTTGCCCGCGAACGGGCACCTGTTGTTGGCGTCGCGCCGTCCCGTCGGATTGCAGGTGGCGAGGCTGCGTGCACACGGTGAGTTGCTGGAGATCGGTGAGGCCGACCTGCAGTTCGACGACGATGAACTGCTCGATCTTCGTTCGCACCGCGGTGTGCTCGACTCGATGGCGGAGTTGCCGCGCCATGCAGCCACCGCCGATTTGTGCATCGCCGCTGGCCCGGAAGCCGGGGCCGACTTTTTGTGGGAAGAGATCCTCTCCGGCGTGGAGCCCGATCGTCTCGAGGCACTGAAGCGCTGTGCCGTGCTCACCGACCTCGACGACGGGCTGGTGGTTCCCTTCACCGACGGCCAGTTCACCACCGACCAGCTCTTGGCGGGTCTGCCCCTGGTTGATGGCCAGCCCGGCGGCGGCCAACGCATGCACGCCCTGCTTCGTGATGCGCTGCTGGCGCGCGCGGAGCCCGGTGAGCGGCGCAAGTCGTGTTCCATCGCAGCCGACCTCGAGCGCGGGCGCGAGCGCCTCCATGTCGCGCTCTCGCTGTACCTCGACGCTGGCGACCCCCTTTCGGCGCGAGCCACGGCGCGCGAGTTCGTGCTGCTGCCGATGCTGCGCCAGACCATCGAGTCGGTTGCGGCCATCCGCAGATACATGCATGCGAGCGACCCCGACTGTGCCGTGAGTGCAGCACTCGACGCCACAGCCACTTTTGGGGGCAGTGAGCACGAGATGTTGTTGCACTACCAGCGGTGCGTCCAGCGCGCCCGCTCGGAGGGCGACGACACGTTGGAAGCGCTGGCGCTCTACCGCATCGTGCAACTGCAGGTTGCCGACTTCAGCTCGCCCGACCCCGAGGTGATGGAGCGACTCGTCGAACTTGCTCCGCGTAGCCCGATGGCGGCCGGAGCCCTGGCGTTCACCCGCTCAGTACTGGCGCAATACGAGGGCGACTCAGCGGCGGCGCTGGCCGAACTCGACGACCTGCGGCTGCTCGGTTCGGCCAATGCGGCGACCTTGCTGCCCGAGCGCCTGTGCGACCTTGCCCGCCCGGAGCTGGTGGGCCTGGGGCTCACCCCCACCGACTTGGCGATGATGCAGCCCGGCAGCGAGGTGTTCATCGCATTTGCGATGTGGTTGCGAGGTGAGGAGTCACCCGAGTTCGCCAACGAGTTCGTTCGGGGAATGGTCACGTCGGTGTTGCGGCGCGGTTACGCGGTCACCTCCATCTCCGTGCTCGGCGTGGCCACGGTCATTGCGATTTCCGCAGGCGACATCGCGTCCGCTCGCCGCTATGTCGAGCACGCTCGAGAGTTGGCCACCGATCGGGTTGCCGCGTCGTTTTCGATGATGGCCGACGTGGCCGAGGCTGCCGTCGCGTCGCACGATGGTCGCGACGCAGAGGTGGTAGGGCTGTTCGATCCTGTTCGCTGCGGAATCGAAACGGCAAACTGGCCGTCTCGCCCTCACCTCTTGGTGGTGCCACTGCTCTACCTCTCGCGGCCCGACATGCGGCCGATGTTCGATCGGGGCGACTTCGGTTCGGTCATCAGCGTTGCGGTGAAGGCTGGCCGTGCGCTCGTGGCGCTGCACGACGCCAGCACCCAGGCTGAGCAGCGAGCGGCCTTCTCAAGCGCAGCCGCTCTGCCGTGGAATCGCCCCAACCTGCTGCGCGCCCACGTGCTGCCGCATCACCTCACGATGCTCGCCCTGGCGGCCATCGAAGGGGGCTCATCTGCTGCAGCGTCGGTGCTCGAGGTCATCCCTGGTCGAGTGGACAATCTGCGTCGCGTGGCCTCCGACCCCAGGCTGCCGATGGCCACCGCCGCCGCGGCGTTGCTCGACGGGCTCGTTGCGCCCCCGCCGTTCACGCTCCGGGCGCATTTGCTGGGTCCCATGGAGTTGCTCCGCGATGGTGTCGCCGTCGTCGACGACGACTGGCATCGGCGGTTGATGGTGCGGTCGCTCTTCGCCCTGTTGCTCGAGCGCCGCCGCCTAGCGCGCCACGAGGTGATCGAACTGCTGTGGCCAGATCACGACGACGAGGCGAAGGCGTTGGCCAACCTGCGCACCACCTTGTCTACCCTGCAGCAGATTCTCGAGCCGCAGCGACCGCGTGACGCCAAGCCGTTCCTCGTGGTCGCCGAGCACGATCACCTGGTGGTGCACGACAGCGTGCGCAGCGACGCGGAGGAGTTCGACGTCACGATGGCTGCGGCGCTTGCCGACGACACGGCGGGCATGCCGGCCCGAGCCCTGGCTGCGTACCACCGAGCCCTCGCGCTCTACCGGGGCGACTACCTCGCCGGCATCGATGCGGCATGGGCCGTGTTCACCCGGCTGCGCCTTCGATCGTTGGCGGTCAATGCTGCGTGTCGGGTCGCCGAGTTGGTGGCCGCCCGCGGTGAGCCTA
>DMQJ01000511.1:0-183 GCA_003455715.1 Acidimicrobiaceae bacterium
GTCGGGCGTGATCCCGCCGATCTTCGCCTCGTCGATCATCCTGTTCCCGGCCACGCTCGCGAGCTGGTTCGGCGCCAACGAGTCGATGACGTGGCTCAAGGACCTCTCGGCGGCCCTGTCGCCCGGGCAGACGCTCTACGTGGTGCTCTACGCCTCGGCCATCATCTTCTTCTGCTTCTTCTA
>DMQJ01000511.1:348-10045 GCA_003455715.1 Acidimicrobiaceae bacterium
TTGGGGTTGGGGGATGCCGCGATGGGGCCATTGGGGCGGGCTATGGTGCGAGTTCAGGTGAAGCGCTGGTTCTCGCAGATTTCGCGCGAAGAGGCACTTGGCGTTGCAGTCACCGGGCGATAGCATTGCCCCTCGGCCCTTTCGAGCCTTGGCGTGCCCCGGTACTCCTTCTCTCGCAGGGTCACTATCCCAACGATCGAGGAGGCCCCTCTGCCGAAGCCCAAAGACGACGCCATCGTGCTGGAAGGCACGATTCTCGAATCCCTCCCGAACGCCATGTTCCGGGTGGAACTCGAGAACGGTCACAAGGTGCTGGCACACATCTCCGGGAAGATGCGGATGNNTTCAATTCCAAGGAGACGGCGGACAACCTGAAGAAGAGCGGCGCCTTCGTCCCGGGCATCCGGCCGGGCGAGCAGACCGCGAAGTACATCGACAAGATCACGACCCGCCTCACGCTGATCGGCGCGGTCTACATCACCCTGGTGTGCCTGCTGCCCGAGTTCATGAACAGCCAGTACAACGTGCCGTTCTACTTCGGGGGCACTTCGCTGCTGATCGTGGTGGTGGTCACCATGGATTTCATGGCGCAGCTCCAGGCCTACCTCATGTCTCACCAGTACGAGAGCCTGCTCAAGAAGGCGAACTTCAAGGGCTCGGGTTTCCCGGTGAGGTAGGACGATGGCGAAGGAAGAGACGATCCAGATGCAGGGCGAGGTGGTGGAAACCCTGCCCAACGCGATGTTCCGGGTGAAGCTCGAGAACGGGCACGTGGTCCTCGGCCACATCTCCGGGAAGATGCGGATGCACTACATCCGTATTCTCCCTGGCGACAAAGTGCAGGTAGAGCTCACTCCGTACGACCTCACCCGAGGTCGCATCACGTATCGCTACAAGTAATCAGGTCACGAAGAGGCACGCACCCATGAAGGTCCGACCGAGCGTCAAGAAAATCTGCGAGAAGTGCAAGGTCATCCGTCGCCACGGGCGCGTCATGGTGATCTGCGAGAACCCCCGTCACAAGCAGCGCCAGGGCTGAGGAAGTAACACGATGGCACGTATTTCCGGCGTCGACATCCCCCGCGAGAAGCGGCTGGAGATCTCGCTCACCTACATCTTCGGTATCGGCAAGCCGACGGCGCAGCGCATCTGCGCCGAGACCGGCCTCGACCCCAACGAGCGGGTTCGCAACCTCACCGAGGATGAGGTCAACCAGATTCGTGTCTGGGTCGACAGCAACCTCACCGTCGAAGGCGACCTGCGCCGCGACGTGGCGCAAGACATCAAGCGCAAGATCGAAATCGGGTGCCTGCAGGGCGTTCGCCACCGCAAGGGCCTGCCGGTACGCGGCCAGCGCACCCACACCAATGCTCGTACCCGCAAGGGCCCGAAGAAGACCGTCGCCAACAAGAAGAAGGCTGTGAGGAAGTAATGGCGAAGCCGAAGCCGGGCGGTCGTCGCCCCCGCAAGCGCGAGCGCAAGAACGTCACCAATGGTGTCGTCCACATCAAGAGCTCGTTCAACAACACCATCGTCAGCATCACCGACACCGAGGGCAACGTCATTTCGTGGGCGTCGTCCGGTGGGGTGGGCTTCAAGGGGAGTCGCAAGAGCACCCCGTTCGCTGCTCAGCAGGCCGCCGAGAAGGCCGCCCGCGCCGCGATGGAGCACGGTCTGCGCCGCGTCGAAGTGCAGGTGAAGGGGCCGGGTTCCGGCCGCGACACCGCGGTGCGCAGCATCCAGAACACCGGCATCGAGGTCACCTCGATCAAGGATGTCACCCCCGTACCCCACAACGGCTGCCGTCAGCCCAAGCGCCGCAGGACCTGATCAACCATGGCTCGTTACACCGGCCCGAAGGTGCGCGTCTCCCGCCGCCTCGGCATCAACATCTTCGAAAACGAGAAGGGCCGCAAGGCGCTTGAGCGCCGTCCCTTTCCGCCCGGCGCTCACGGTCGCACCCGTCGTCGTGGCAACCCCAGCGAGTACCTGGCCCAGCTGCAGGAGAAGCAGAAGGCCAAGTACATCTACTGCGTCCTCGAGCGCCAGTTCCGCAACACCTACGAAGAGGCTGTGCGTCAGCAAGGCCCCACGGGTGAAAACCTGCTTCGCCTGCTTGAGCTGCGTCTCGACAACGTGGTGTACCGCGCCGGTTGGGCCAGCACCCGTCCGCAGGCCGGCCAGTTCGTGAGCCACGGCCTCATCCAGGTCAACGGCAAGCGAGTCGACATCCGCAGCTACCGGGTGAAGAAGGGCGACGTCATCAGCCTGTCGCCCAAGGCTCAGGCCATGATCGTCATCCAGCACAACCTCGATGTGCTCGACCGCTCCGTGGTCGGCTGGCTCGAGCAGGGCGACGGCGGCAAGCAGGTCACCGTCCGCGACCTGCCCCAGCGTGAGCACATCGACGTTCCTGTCCGCGAATCGCTCATCGTCGAGCTCTACTCGAAGTAAGAGGAACCCCGCATGCTCGTCATCCAGCGCCCCATCGTCGAAGCCCTTGGCGACGACAGCTCGTCGCGTCAGCGGTTTGCCGTCGGCCCCCTCGAGCCCGGCTTCGGCCACACCATTGGCAACTCGCTGCGCCGCACCCTGCTCTCCAGCATCCCCGGTGCCGCGATCACGGCCGTCCGTTTCGACGACGCGCTGCACGAGTTCGACACCATCAACGGTGTCAGCGAAGACGTCACCGACATCATCCTCAACATCAAGGACATCGTGCTCACGAGCACGGCCGAGGAAGACGTCACCCTGCGCCTCGACGTGCGTGGCCCGGCAGAGATCAGCGCGGGCGACATCAAGTGCCCGTCGGAGATCGAGATCCTCAACAAGGATCTGCACATTGCCAGCCTCAACAGCAAGGCTCGCCTTGCGGTGGATCTCACGGTCAGCCGTGGCCGTGGCTACCTCAGCAGCGACCGCGACTCGCAGAACCGCACCATTGGCGTGGTGCCGATCGACGCCATCTTCTCCCCGGTGCGCCGGGTGATGTTCGAGATCGAGCCCACCCGCGTGGAGCAGAGCACCAACTACGAGCGTCTCGTCCTCGACATCGAGACCGATGGCAGCATCACCCCCCGTGAGGCCCTCGCCTCTGCCGGCGCCACCCTGCGCTCGCTGGTGGATCTGGTGGCCAACCTCAGCGACGAGCCCCAGGGCCTCGAGCTGGGCGAGGTGGCCAGCACTGCGGCCGTGTCGCCCGACCTCGACCTTCCCATCGAAGACCTCGACCTGTCGGAGCGTCCGCGCAACTGCCTGAAGCGCGCCCAGATCAACAGCGTCGGCGAGCTGCTCACCAAGACCGAGGACGACCTCCTCAACATCACCAACTTCGGCCAGAAGAGCCTCGACGAGGTCAAGCAGAAGCTTGACGAGCGCGGCCTGACGCTGCGCGGCTGAGGAAACAAGGAGAGACACCGACATGCCCGCCACCCCGCGCCGCGCCCGTAACTTTGGCGGCGATGCCGCCCACCAGAAGCTGATGATGGCCAACTTGGCCGCGTCGCTGTTCGCCGCCGAGGCCATCGTCACCACCGAGGCGAAGGCCAAGGCCCTTCGCCCGATCGCCGAGAAGCTCATCACCAAGGGCAAGAAGGCTCAGGAAGGCGAGCCGCTGCGGGTTCACCGCATTCGCCAGATCCAGGGCTACCTGGGCGACAAGGAGATGACCCACAAGTTGGTCAACGACATCGCCCCCCGCTACGAGGAGCGCAACGGTGGTTACCTGCGCATCCTGAAGCTGGGTCCGCGTCAGGGCGACAACGCCCCGATGGCGCGCATCGAACTGGTCTGACCCACAGCGGGCACGCCCGATGGGTCGCCGGGGGCCATCCCTCGTTGCGCTCGCCGCAGTCGCGGCAGTTCCTGCCGTGCTACTCGGCGGCCTGGTGCTCGTCGCCAACGCTCAGCGCCCCACAGCGTCGCCGACTCCGTCATCGACCACCGTCGTCACTCCGTCCACGACACCGACGCCGTTGTTCTCGTTTCGGCGCGCGCCGGGCGTGTTGGTTGCCGACCACCACGACGGTGTGGTGGCAATGGCCGCCGACCCACTCATGGCAGCGGTCGACAGTCAGTCGTGCGCTGCGGTGGCGGCCGACGGGGTCGTGGTGGCAGCAGCCAACCCGGGCGCTGCGCTCATCCCCGCGAGCACGTTGAAGGTGCTCGTGGCTGCCGTCGCACTCGACGTGCTGGGAGGCGACCATGTGTTCACCACCGAGGTGCGCGGCGCAACCCCTGTGAACGGAGTGGTGCAGGGCGACCTCGTGTTGGTGGGTGGCGGCGACCCCGTGTTGAGCGAGTCGTGGTACGCCGAGGCCAGTCCGGCCCGACGACGACCGCCCAACGTGATAACGAGCGCGGAGGCACTCGCCGACGCCGTCGTTGCCGCGGGGATCACCCAGGTGACCGGCCGGGTGGTGGGCGACGGCAGTCGCTACGACGACGAGCGCTATCCACCCGGGTGGGCGGCTGACCTACGGGGCACCATCGACTTTCCTCCCATCGGGGCGCTGACGATCAACGACACCACCAGCCGAGCAGATGTGGTGGGTAGCGACCCTGCCGGTCATGCGGCGGCCGTGCTCGACCAACTGCTTCGCGATCGAGGCGTGGAAGTGAGCGGCCAACCGGCAGTGGGGGTGGGACCTCCTGGCTCCGCCGTCCTGGCGTCGCTGCAGTCGGCCCCACTGACCACGCTGGTGCGTGAGTTGCTCTCTACCAGCGACAACGGTGCGGCCGAGTTGCTGGTGAAGGAGTTGGGGCTGGTGGCAGCGGGTCAGGGCTCACGCGTTGCCGGTGTGCAGGTGATCGTCGATCGGCTCACAGCATGGGGGGTTCCGACGGCAGGCATCCAACTCACCGACGGTTCGGGCCTGTCACGCGACAACCGTCTCAGCTGCGACACGCTGCTGGCCGTGCTGGCGCGTACAGCGATGACCGATCCGCTCGGACAAGGGATGGCCATCGCGGGGGAGGACGGCACCACGCTGGCTGGCCAGCTCGAGGTGCCCGGGGTGGAGGGCGTACTGCGTGCCAAGACTGGCTCACTCACGGGTGTGAAGGCCCTCGCCGGCTACTACCCGGCGGGCGATCGTACGATTGCGTTCGTGCTGGTGCTGAACGGCTCCGGGGCCGGCGAGTTCGCCGACGAGTGGGGGCTGCTCACCGACGCGCTCATCGCCGCCGCAGACGCGGCCCTCGACGAAGAGGCCCTGGCCCCATGAGCCGACGCTTCCGCATGACGGTCGCCTACGACGGCACCGACTTCCACGGCTTCGCCGAGCACCCCGATGCACGAACGGTGATGGGTGAGTTGCGGACCACGATCGAACGGGTAACCCGCCAGACCGCTCACCTCGTAGGAGCCGGGCGAACCGATGCAGGGGTGCATGGCTGGGGGCAGGTGGTGAGCGGCGACCTGCCCGACTCGATGGACGAGGCCGCCTTGGCCGACCTGCAACGCCGCGTGAACCGCATGCTGGCCCCCGAGATCGCCGTACGCGACGCCGAGTTCACCGACGACCCCGACTTCAACGCCCGTTTCAGCGCCTCGTATCGGCACTACCGCTATCACATCGTCAACACGCCAGAGCCCCACCCGCTGCTGGCGCGCACCGCGTGGCACGTTCCGCAGCCGCTGCAACTGTGGGCGATGCAGTTGGCGTGCGATCCGCTCATCGGCGAGCACGACTTCTCCACATTCTGCCGTCGCCCGAAGGTGAGCGAGGGGAAGCCGCAGCGGTCGATGACCCGACGCGTGCTCAGCGCAGGGTGGAAGGAAGTGCCGGGTGACGTGCCCGGGCTGCTGCGGTTCGAGATCCGGGCCACGGCGTTCTGCCACCAGATGGTGCGCTCCATCGTTGGCACCCTCGTCGATGTCGGCCACGGCAAGCTGCACGCCGGCGACATGCGGGCCATCCTCCTTCGTGGCGACCGGGCCGCAGCCGGGCAGGTGGCGCCGCCCCAGGGTCTGGTGTTGTGGGAGGTCGGCTACTCCACCGGCCCCACGCGTTCCGCCGGAGCGTAGGGGCCGTCGCCGGCCTCGTCGATCGGCAGTGCCACCAGACCGTCGAGCGCCAGTTGCCGGATGACCACTTCCGTCCGTGTGGGGAACCACTCGGTCTCCACCCATGCCACTTCGGCCTCCCAATCGGCGACACCCACCACCGTTCCGGACGCGTCGCCCCACCGGGCGGCTTCAGCGGCGAGCAGAGGGGCGACTTCGAGCCTTCTCGCCTCCCAGCGAGCCACGCTCGCCGCGGTGGCCAGCGCGCCGTCGGGGGCCACGTGCTCGGCGACCCGATCGCGGACGAGGACGAGGTACTCGGGGTGGCGGAGCAGCACGCCGTGGAGCCAGCCGGGGTGGAAGTACGACGGAGACCACAACGACGAATCGACCACGATCGGGAAAGGGCCGCTGCGGTCGACGAGTGGATTGTGGTCGTAGGCGCCCAACGTGTGCTCGCCGTCGTGCAGAAAGAAGCGAAACGGGATGCCGTTGCCGCCAACGGCGTACCAGTTGTTGGCCAGGAAGTTGTCGAGCCAGATCGTCGGCGTGGTGTCGAGGTTGCCAGCGACGATGTCGATCAACCGGGAGTCGATGAGGTTCGGGAGGTCGACGAGTGTGGTGAGGAGCTGGTACTCCTCATCGGTGACGTGGCCGTCGGCAATCAGGACCCACAACTCCTCCCACTCGTCAGCGTCACCCTCAGCGACCTCGTTCTGGAAGCCGTCGCCGTGCTTGATGACGTCGTAGTCGCTCGCCGAGCCGCCCCACTGCTGTGCTGCGAACTGGTCGGTGATGCGTTCGGTGAGCATGTACACACCCCAGTACTGCCCATTGAGGAACAGGTGCGTCCACCGGCTCCGGGTCGCCGGGTGACCGGTCGCTGCCTGCGTGTCGCGCAACCACACATCTCGCAGCATCGTGTTGCGGTCGCTGCCCAGGTGCCAGGAGTGGTTCTGCTCCGAACGAAGGTCGAGCGCGTCGAACGTCTGCACTCCGTCTGGCCCAAAGAGCGGCGCCGTCAACAGCCCGCTGTACTGCGGGCCGAAGGTGAGGCGCAGGCTGTGCTTCGGGTTCTCTGGGGCGCGGGAGAAGCCGCCCTTGATGCGGACCCCCGCGGCTCGGTGGAAGCGGGTGCCCGACGCCGGGTCGACGAAGTCGACCGACGCCGGCCGCTCCCACGCTGAGCCGGACTGCTCGGGGTTGGAGTAGATGCCGGTGACAGGATCGGTGAAGTGGGCCTGGTCGGCCTGCACGTTCATGACGGGTGCGGCGAGCAGTGCTGCCTCCACGGCGTCGACTTCGCTAGGAGTCAACCCCGGTGCGAACCCGTAGTCGTACACCTGCCCGTTCACCGGTCCGGTCGGCCAGCCCGCCGGTTGGCCGACCTGGGCCACCACCTCAGCGAGCGAATAGAACGTGGCGGAGGCTGGCGGCGAGTCGAACCAGTCGGGACGCGTCACCACCACGCGCAGCATCATCGAGCCGGCCACCTCGATGGGGCCGCTGTACACCGTGCCGTTGGTGGCGGTGGGGAGCGAACCATCGGTGGTGTAGATCATCGTTGCGTCCGGTACGTCGGTGGAAGCGCTCACCTCCGTCGCACCATCGAGCCAGCCGCCGTAGTGACTCAGCGTCGGTGTCGCCGCCACCCCTTCGCCAGCGGCCTCGTTGGGGGTGCCAGGGGTAGGTCGGAGCAGAAAACCGATGTCGTCGCCGCTGCCGAGGCCGTAGCTGACGTCGACGAGCTGCGGTGGGAACGTGGGCGCGTACTCGCTCACCACCGTGCCGTCGGGGTCGGTGAGTGCGAGGTACTCACCTCCGGCTGAGAGCCTGAAGTTGGTGTGCAGCGGGTGCACCTCGTCCTGGTCGCTGGCGAAGACCACGAGAAAGCCTCCGGCAGGGAGCAACACCGCGGGGAACTCCCACTTGGTGAGGTTGGCGGCCGAGTCGGTGAGGTGCCAACCGCCAAGGTCGACAGCCGTGGCGCCACGGTTCCAGAGCTCGATCCAGTCGGAGGCGCTGCCGTCGTCGTCGAGCAGCGTGGTGGCGTTCGACGCCATGAACTCGCTGATGACGAGATCGACAGCCGAGGCTTGTGCTGGGTGATTCGAAGCTGTGGTCACCAGCGCCCCGCCAGCCAGCGTGGCGGCAATCGCGCACCCTCGCCAAGCGTTCATGCGGCGATGGTAACCGAGCACGTCAGTGTGCTTGCCGTGCGGTTCAGGCAGCTGTCGCCGATCACTCGCCGACCCGTCGACCCGCGAACTCCACGGTTGATATTCGCGCCCGCTGATTGTGAGTGGGTGGCCGGTGCCCGTATCATTTCACGGTTCCCTGGCGAACCTTGCCGGGTAGCGGGCCGCTCTGACGGCTCTGTCGAAGTCAAAGGTTTCACACGATGAGCACCTACTCACCCAAAGCGAGCGAGATCACCCGCGCCTGGCACGTCGTCGATGCCGAGGGCATGGTGCTCGGTCGCCTGTGCACCGAAGTCGCCCGCGTGCTGCGCGGCAAGCACAAGCCGATCTTCGCCCCCCACATCGACACCGGCGACCACGTGGTGATCATCAACGCCGACAAGGTGGTGCTCTCCAAGGGCAAGGCCGATGCCAAGAAGGTGTATCGCTACAGCGGCTACCCCGGTGGTCTGAAGACCGAGCGCTATAGCGACCTGCTCGGCCGCAACGCACCCGAGGCCATCCGCCTCAGTGTGAAGGGCATGCTGCCCAAGGGGCCGCTCGGCCGTCAGCAGATCAAGAAGCTGAAGGTGTATGCCGGTGCCGAGCACCCGCACGCCGCCCAGATGCCCGTCGTCCTCGAAATCGCAGCGGCCAAGGCCCGCTGAGCCTGAGCCCAGAAGGTAGATGCACATGGCCACCAAGCCGCTCACCCAGACAACCGGTCGCCGCAAGGAGGCCGTCGCCCGCGCTCGTTTGCGCCCCGGTAACGGCACCCACACCATCAACGGCAAGGCCTTCGACGTGTACTTCCCCACGGCCATGCAGCGCATGATCGTCACCGAGGCGCTCCGTGTGGCCGAGGTGGAGGAGAGCTACGACGTCGACGCCACGATGCACGGCGGCGGTGTCAGCGGCCAGGCTGGCGCGCTGCGCATGGCCATCGCCCGCTCGCTCGTGGAGATCGATCCCGAGTCGCGTCCTGCGCTGAAGAAGGCTGGCCTCCTCACTCGCGATCCGCGAAAGAAGGAGAGCAAGAAGTACGGCCTGGTCAAGGCCCGCAAGGCCAAGCAGTACACCAAGCGCTGATTCGGCTCCGTCGGTGAGCCTCACCTTTGGCACCGACGGTGTCCGCGGCCGGGCGTTCACCGAACTCACGCCTGCGTTCGTCGCCCGATTGGGCAATGCAGCGGCGCAGGTGCTTGGTGGCGGCCGATGGCTGGTGGGTCGCGATACCCGCGAGAGCAGCGACGCATTGAGCGCTGCGGTGGTGGCCGGTCTGGCCGCTGCCGGAGCCGATCCCCTGAACGCCGGCGTGGTCCCCACGCCGGCGCTCGCCTTTCTGGCGCAACAGTTGGGTGTTCCTGCAGCCATGGTCACCGCGTCGCACAACCCGTGGCACGACAACGGGGTGAAGGTGTTCGCCGCCGGTGGCACGAAGTTGGCCGACAACGTGGAACGTTCCATCGAAGCTGCCCTGACCGCCGCGGCGCCCGTGTCGCTGCCGGGG
>DMQJ01000511.1:10240-10495 GCA_003455715.1 Acidimicrobiaceae bacterium
CGGCGCCCGTGTCGCTGCCGGGGCCTGATGCCCCACCGCTGGCCGCCGCCGATGACTACGTGCGCCACCTGGTCGACACCAACGAGCAGCTCGAGGGCCTGCGAGTGGTGCTCGACTGTGCCAACGGAGCGATGAGTGCGGTGGCCCCCGAAGTGTTCCGCACACTCGGCGCTCAGATCGAGGTCATCCATGCCTCGCCCAGCGGGCGCAACATCAATGACCAGTGCGGAGCCACGCACACCTAGTCGCTGCAGA
>DMQJ01000192.1:0-376 GCA_003455715.1 Acidimicrobiaceae bacterium
TCGGCGAGGCGGCAGCGGCGGCGCTGGCGGCGGGTGGCGTCGCAGCCGCCCGGTTGCATCGCATGCGGGGTGGCCCTACCCAGTCGGTACAGGTCGACGTTGCCGCGGCCGCGGCGTCGCTGCTCGGGTTCCTTTACCAGTCGAGGCTCGACGGCGACGAGCCGCTGCAGTTGCACCGGGTCAACCCCCCGGCGACGAACTTCTTCCGATGCGGCGACGGTCGATGGGTGCATCTGCACGGAGGGTTCCCGCACCTCAACACGGGCACGCTCGAGCTGCTCGGTTGTGCCGACGATGCCCAGGCAATCGCCGCTGCGGTCGCCAACTGGGCCGCCGCCGATCTGGAGGACGCGCTGGCGGAGCGCAGCCTGTGCGG
>DMQJ01000192.1:580-867 GCA_003455715.1 Acidimicrobiaceae bacterium
GCTGGCGGAGCGCAGCCTGTGCGGCGCCATGCTGCGCACGCCCGACGAGTGGTTGGAGCATCCTCAGGGCCGCGCCGTGGGTGCCCTCGCTGCGGTGGAGATCGACCGGATCGCCGACGGACCATCTGAACCGTTGCCACCCGGCCATCGCCCGCTCTCCGGAGTGCGAGTGCTCGACCTCACCAGGGTGTTGGCAGGCCCGGCCGCCGGACGCACGCTGGCGTCGTACGGAGCCGATGTGTTGGGCATCTCGTCGCCGCACCTGCCGTCGGTCGAACCGTTCGTCG
>DMQJ01000192.1:1043-1192 GCA_003455715.1 Acidimicrobiaceae bacterium
TGCCGTCGGTCGAACCGTTCGTCGTCGAGACCGGTCACGGCAAGCGGTCGGCGTTCCTCGATCTGCGGCAGCCCGACCAGCGAGATCAGTTGCACGACCTCGCTCGCATGGCCGACATCTTCATCGACGGCTATCGCAACAGCAGCCTC
>DMQJ01000192.1:1444-2584 GCA_003455715.1 Acidimicrobiaceae bacterium
GACGGCTATCGCAACAGCAGCCTCGCTCGACTGGGGTTCAGCGCGGAAGCGCTCGCCGAGGCGCGGCCGGGCATCGTGCACGTGTCGGTGTCGTGTTACGGCGAGGTCGGCCCGTGGGCTGAGCGCGCCGGGTGGGAGCAGCTGGCGCAGACGGCGACGGGCGTGGCACACGTGCACTCCGGCGCGGAGGCGCCGCGCTTGCTGCCCGCCGCTGCCACCGATTACACCACCGGCTACCTTGCGGCGTGGGGGGCCATGGAGGCGTTGCGGCGTCGAGCGCTCGAAGGGGGCAGTTGGCGAGTCAGGGTGTCGCTCTGTCAGACCGCGCAGTGGCTGTTGCGGCTCGGGGCGCGTCACGACCCCGCCGCCGCCGTCGGGCTCGGTGATGCCAGCCAGTTCCTCACGACGAGCCGAACCCCGTACGGCACGCTTCGGCACCTGAGCCCTGCGGTTCACATGTCGGTCACGCCGCCGCGCTGGGATCTTCCAACGGTGCCCCTGGGGTACCACTCTCCAACATGGGATGAGCGCAATGACTGACATGCCTGGGAGTTCCGTGGGCCCGACGAGCGACGAGCGTGCTGCGATGCGCGCCTTCCTGCAACGGTGTGAGGTGCGGTTGTCCACCATGCACCGCGTGGCCACTGCGCTCCTGTCGGGCGCGGGCATTCTCGTGCTGCTGCCGGCGGTGGAACGCGATGCCGTGCTGCAAGTGATGCGGTCGCTGCTGGCAGGCCCGGTGTCGTGGTCGCGTGGTCTGCTGGCCGCGGCGGTGGCGCTGTCGATCTTTCTTGCGTTAGCCGTGCTCTGGCTGCTCATCATCGAGCTCACCCGTTTCTACTTTCACGCCAACCATGTGGTGCAGGACGACCGGGAGGTGTTCACGCCGCGGTTCACCCTCACCGGGCTGCGCATCCCCACCGATGAGTTCGGCGCCGGCACCAACGCGGAGTACGGGCGCGTGCACGACGCGCCTGAGTCGGTGCAACTGCTGGTGCCCGGCAACGACAAGGCGCGCGCGCGAATCGATCGCCAACTCGACGCCTACCCCGGCTTGGTCGATCCGGCGCTGGAGGGCGATGCTGCCCGTGCCGCCGCGATGTTCGGGTTGGCAGCGTCATCCCGACGCCCTCTCGTGGA
>DMQJ01000192.1:2777-3360 GCA_003455715.1 Acidimicrobiaceae bacterium
GTCATCCCGACGCCCTCTCGTGGAGGAAGTCGCCAAGATCGAGTACGGGATGGTGCGCCACATGTTGCGCCTCCAAGTGATCGTGCTGCGCTACGTGAAGGCGTTGCTGGTCATCGTGGTCACGGCGCTCGCGGCCTTCGCCGCGGCAGCAGCCGTGAACGGACAGGCTCGCATCTCTGCAGCCGACGAACGATGGATCGCAGGCACGATGCTGCTCTGGGCGCCCATCGTGCTCATCGTGGTGTCATCGCCCGTCCGCTGGTTGCAGTCGTTGCTGCGCAGCGAAGGGGCAGAGCGGACGGGTATGCAGCGTGACGCGGAGCTCACCCGGCTCGAAACGGTCACGGCCCGCGTCGGCTTTGTCACCCATCTCGTGAGCCTGGTCGCGATGGTGTTGCTGCTCGTGCACCATCCTGTCTCGGGACAGGGCACGGTGGCGGTAGTAGCGGTGCTGGCGCTGTCGTCGGTGCTCGTGGGTGTGGCGCTGGTGCAGCGGTACGCAGGAACACATGAAGGTGCAGCGGTGCGCCTTGCGGGCGCGGCGGCAAAGGTGGGTCGCTGATGCGACGCTCCATCGACGACT
>DMQJ01000192.1:3589-3835 GCA_003455715.1 Acidimicrobiaceae bacterium
CCCGTTCGACGAGGCCGACCTGCCGGAGGGCGCCGACGATGCCACCCGCATCTCCTGGGCCGTGGCAATCAGCGACGACTACGACGACGCCGAACCGCGTGTGGTGCTGACCGTCGAGGAAGTTGGTCGACCGGGGGAGGGGCTGGTGGGCCACTTCACGCCCGACATGGCCCGCCGCCTGCGCGCCGCTCTCCACGACGCCCTCCGCGAAGTCGGCGAACCCCCCGGCCCCTAAACCCCCTCACC
>DMQJ01000034.1 GCA_003455715.1 Acidimicrobiaceae bacterium
GGCACGTGCTTGCGGCCGTCGTGCACGGCGATGGTGTGCCCGACCATGTCGGGGATGATGGTGCTGCGGCGGCTCCAGGTCTTGATGACCTTGCGATCGCCGGCTGCGTTCTGCGAGTCGACCTTCTTCAGCAGGTGGTCGTCGACGAACGGGCCCTTCTTCAGGCTGCGTGACATGGCCTAGTTACCTCCGGCCCTTCGACGTGCGACGACGGCGCACGATGAGCTTCTGCGACGGCTTGTTGGTGTTGCGGGTGCGCACACCTTCGGGCTTGCCCCACGGCGACACCGGGGGACGGCCACCACTGGTGCGGCCTTCGCCACCACCGAGGGGGTGGTCGACCGGGTTCATGGCCACACCACGGGTCTGCGGGCGAACGCCCTTCCAGCGGTTACGGCCGGCCTTGCCGATGGTGACCAATTCGTGCTCGCTGTTGCCAACTTCGCCCACCGTGGCACGGCAGTCGATGAGCACGCGGCGCATCTCGGTGCTGGGCAGACGCAGGGTGGCGAACTCGCCTTCCTTGGCCACCAACTGCACGGCGGTACCGGCCGAACGGCCCATCTTGCCGCCGCCACCGGGGCGCAACTCGACGTTGTGCACCGTGGTACCGACGGGGATGTAGCGCAGCGGCATGGCGTTGCCGGGCTTGATGTCGGCGCCGTGGCCGCTCTGCACGTGGTCGCCCACGTTGAGACCCTTGGGGGCCAGGATGTAGGCCTTCTCGCCGTCGGCGTAGTGCAGCAGTGCGATGCGGCAGGTGCGGTTGGGGTCGTACTCGATGGCGGCGACCTTGGCCGTGACGCCATCCTTGGTGCGGGTGAAGTCGACCATGCGGTACTGACGCTTGTGGCCGCCGCCACGATGGCGAGCGGTCTTGCGGCCGTACACGTTGCGGCCGCCGCTCTTGCTGAGCGGGGCCACCAACGACTTCTCGGGAGTCGACTTGGTGATCTCGGCGAAGGTGCTGCTCGTCTGGAAGCGGCGACCGGCGCTCGTGGGCTTACGGGAACGAATGGCCATGACGATGTGCCTCAGTTCTCGAACAGCGGGATCTCATTGCCCGCTGCCAGGGTGACGATGGCCCGCTTGGTGTCGGGCTTGCTACCGGTGCGGTTGCTGCGGCGAGCGCGGCTCACCTTGCCCTTCCGGTTGAGGGTGTTGACCTTCAGCACCTTGACGCCCCAGATGGCCTCGACGGCGTCGTGGATCTCGGGCTTGCTGGCGCTCGGGTGCACCTTGAAGGTGTAGACGCCCTGCTCGATGAGGGCGTAGCTCTTCTCCGACACCACGGGTGCCAGGATGATGTCGCGGGGGTCCTTCATCACTCGCTCTCTTCTTCGCCGGCGGCATCGCCGTCGTCGGACTTCTTGGCGCGGCTGCCGGCCTTGCTGAACCCAGCGGCCTTGGCGGCGTCTTCGGTGGCGAACCACGCCTCGGCGATGGTGGCGTCGTAGTAGCGGCTGCCGGGGATGTGGTACAGCATCGACTGGGCATTGCCCTTGATGTCGAAGCCTTCCGGCGCCTCGCCCGACTCGGTGGGCCCGTGGCTACCGAGGCCGAACGGGCCCTCGTCGTCAGCGGTGGCCGGCGCGGTGCGAGTGCCACCGATGGGCGTACCCGACGGCAGAGTGGCCTTGGTGAACACGACGTAGTCGTTGCAGAGCACGTCGTAGGCGTTCAGCTCGGCCACTTCGATGAGCTGCACCTGCGGCAGGTTGAGGAAGCTGCGGATGGCAGTGACATCGTTGGTGTCGACCACCACGAGCGCCTTGCCATCCACCCCGAGGGCGGCGAGCGCAGCGACAGCGTTCTTGGTCTTCGGCGTCTCCCAACCCCACTCGTCGACCACGACGACCTTGCCGTCGGCGGCACGGTCGCTGAGCGCCGAACGAAGCGCCAACTTGATCATCTTCTTCGGGGTCTTCTGGTCGTACTTGCGGGGCTTGGGCCCGAGGGCCACGCCACCGCCGCTGAAGTGCGGCGACCGGGTGGAGCCCTGACGGGCGTTGCCGGTGCCCTTCTGCTTGAACGGCTTCTTGCCACCACCGCTGACCTCGGCGCGGGTCTTGGTGCTCTGCGTGCCCGAGCGGCGGGCGGCGAGCTGGGCGGTGACCACCTGGTGCATGACGGGCACGTTGGGCTGCACACCGAACACGTCGGCGTCGAGCTCGAGTGAGCCGGCGTCTTTGCCACTCACGGTCTTGAGGGTGATGCTGGTCATCAGGATCACTTCCCCTTCACTGCGTTACGAACGATGACGACGCCGCCGTTGGGACCGGGCACGGACCCCTTCACCAGCAGCAGATTGCGCTCGGTGTCGGCCTGCACCACTTCGAGGTTGAGCGTGGTGACCTGCTCGTGGCCCATGTGACCGGCCATCTTCAAACCCTTGAACACTCGGCCGGGGAAGCTGCACGAACCAATCGAGCCGGGCGCACGGTGGTGCTTGTGGTTACCGTGGCTGGCGCCCTGACCGGCGAAGTTGTGACGCTTCATGGTGCCGGCGAAGCCCTTACCACGGCTCACGGCCGTGACGTCGACCTTCTCGCCCTCGGCGAGGGTGTCGACGGTGATCTCCTGGCCCACTTCGAAGCCGTCGACACTGTCGAGACGCAACTCCACGACCCGACGGCCGGCGTCGACGCCCGCCTTCTGGAAGTGACCCGCTTCGGGCTTGTTGAGCTTCTTGATGTCTTTGTGGCCATAGGTGACCTGGAGAGCGGTGTAGCCATCGCGCTCGGTGGTCTTCACCTGCACGATGCGTGCCGGCTCGACGCGGAGCACGGTGACGGGGACGACCTTGTCGTTCACCCACACCTGGCTCATGGCGACTTTCTCGCCAACGATCGCTTTGAGTGCCATGTCGGCAGCCTTTTCGGTCGGACCCGGACAAGCCGGGCATCTGGATTACACGCAAATGCTCCGCAGGCCTTGGCGGCCGGCGGAGCACCGGATTCGATTGTTGCCGTGCGGTTTCCCCTGGTTGGCGGCCATCTGGCCACCGGGGACCTACCCGGACTTCGATTGCCGCGTACCTCTCAGTACGCACAAGTTGGACACGCTATCGGTCGCGCGCCACGCGCGCCAACCCCCTCGGCCGCGTTAGCTGCACGGCCCCCAGCAGATCGATACCGGCGCCGTGGTGGACGACGCTGGGGTTGTCGGCCCGGTCGCCCCCGTCTCCGTTGGTGTATCGGTGGGTTCCAAGACGGCCAGCACGGCGAACGGCGTTGCGTCGGGCCGACGGATGATCGCCCACTGCACCCATGGCAGCGTTCTGGCGCCGAGCACACACGCCGACGGACGGGTGCTCAAGTAGTCGGCAGCGCCCGAGAGCAGCGTGCCCCAGGTCGCAACACCGTCGTCGCACCCGCAGACACCGAGCGCCGGGGACTCGGGAGCCTCACCCGTGAACTCCATGAACGGATCGTTGGCCGCCACCAGCGTTCGATCGGGGGCAAAGACCGCCTCGGGTATCTCGTCGTCGAGCAGTCCCACCAGGGCATCGCTCACGTCGTCCAACCGAGCCCCGCCGACGCGCGCCAGTTGCTCGAGGCTCTGCCGCAGGTTGTCGCGGGCGAGCCAGGCGGCGGTGTAGCGCTGAACATGCTCGAGCGCGTCGGCAACCCGGCCGGTGAGACGCTCCACTTCAAGGACGTGCTCAGGCGAGTACGGAACCCCTCCCGCGAACCGCATCACGACCACAACACCATCGATGTGGCCGTCACGACGGGCGATGGGGACCGATACGTAGCCCTGCACGATCATCGCCGAGTTGCCGCGGAACTGCGGCGGGAGCAGTTCGAGAGCGTCGGCAGTGCGGAGGTGGTGGACGACATGCGTCCGGCCAGCAAGCGCCGAGTGAGGATTTGGCTGCGACGCCACTCTGATGGGTGCCACCGCATGGATGGCCGCGAACATGGCGAGTCGTGCGGGGTCTCGGTCGGCGGAGGCCACTGCCTGCAACCACTGTCCGTCAGCACTGCGCAGCAACACCGCAGCGACATCGCCCACTTCCCGCGACAGCCGTCGGACCACCTCGTCGAGCACCGGCTGCGCGCTCAGCGTGCAGGCATCGACCAGCACATCGAGATCGTCGAGGGCAGCGTCGGCGTCGGCGTCGGCGACGGCAAGGGTTGCCGGGGGCATCGCTGCCACCGGATGGTCGACGATGCGGTGGATGGCCAGCCGGGTGCGAGCCAACTCCAGCGCCGACTCAGAGATCTCGTAACCCGATCCGACACGAACCGCGACAAGGTCGCCGCTGCGGACGTAGCGATACGCGGTCTGGTAGTGCACTCCGAGCCGACGTGCGGCGGTTTTCAGATTCATGCCAGAGGTCCTCCCGTCCGTCCAGCACTCTCCGTAGCCATAATGCCACTCCGAGGAAGCAAAGTCCATCAAGAATCTCACCGAAGGTGAGTGTTCGCGCAGTGTCAGCGACGGTGGGCGGCGGCTCAGGGTCCTGTGTCGGGCACGCTGTCGGGCACGGTCACCGGCACGCTGTCGGGCACGCTGTCGGGCACGCTGTCG
>DMQJ01000533.1:0-1758 GCA_003455715.1 Acidimicrobiaceae bacterium
CGCCACCTCGACACCGGGGCCGAACTCACCGGCAACCCGATCAGCGCCAACGCCTACCTTGGCGGGTGGGGCATCGCCGCCGCGCTCTCGGCAGGTGCCGATGTGGTGGTGTGCCCCCGCGTCACCGACGCCGCGCTCGTGGTGGGTCCGGCGGCCTGGTGGCACAGCTGGGCAACCGACAATTGGGACGCATTGGCCGGCGCCGTCGTGGCCGGACACGTCATCGAGTGCGGCACGCAGGCCACGGGCGGCAACTACACCTGGTTCGACGAGATCCCCGACCCGACCATGCCGCTGGCGTTCCCCATCGCCGAGGTAGAGGCCGACGGCTCGTGCGTCATCACCAAGCATCCGGGCACGGGCGGTGTAGTGAACGTGGGCACGGTCACCGCGCAGCTGCTGTACGAGATCGGCGGGCCGGAGTATCCCAACCCCGACGTGGTGGCCCGCTTCGACACCATCCAGGTCGCCCAGGAGGGCCCCGACCGAGTGCGCCTCAGCGGCACGCGCGGCGAGCCGGCCCCTCCGCAGCTGAAGGTGTGCCTCAACCTCGAGGGTGGGTGGCGCAACCGGATGAGCTTTGTGCTCAGCGGTCTGCGCCAGCGGGAGAAGGCCGCATGGCTGGAAGACGCCCTGTTCCGTCGCCTCGGCGGCAAGGAGCGCTTCGACGACGTGGATGTGCGCTTCGTGGAAGCACCCTCCGACGCGCCCACCCAGGAACAGGCCTCAGGCCGCCTGCACATCACCGTCAAGAGTACCGACGAGCGCGTTGCCGGCCGCGCCTTCTCCGGTGCCGCCATCGAGTTGGCCCTCGCCAATTACCCCGGCTTCTTTGCCACCGGAGGGCCGTCGGAAGCCACCTCCTATGGCGTGTACTGGCCGGCACTCGTCGACCGCTCCGAGGTCACCGAAGTGGTCGTCCATGCCGACGGCGCCCGAGAAGTTGTCGCGCCTCCGACCGCATCGGCTGCGGTCACGCCCGCGACAACGTCGACGACTGCGAGCGAGGTGGCCACTGCACCGAATGGTCCCAACCCTGGCGAAGCACTTGGCGCGTACTTCGCGGCGCGCAGCGGCGACAAGGGTGGCAACGGCAACGTCGGCATCTACGCACGCGACGACGCGGGCTACGCCTGGCTGGCCGCCAACCTCACGGCGGCCACGGTGAAGGAACTACTCGTCGAGGCGCACGACCTGGAGGTGCGCCGCTACGAGCTACCCAATCTGCGAGCGCTGAACTTCGTGATCGTGGGCCTGCTCGGCGAAGGCGTGGCCAGCAGCGTCGCCTTCGACCCCCAGGCCAAGGGCCTCGGCGAGTATCTGCTCAGCCGAGTGTGGCAAGGCTGAGCTTCGCTAGGCCAACAACCGATAGCCGATTCCACGCGCGGTGACGATGAGCTTGGGCTCGTCGGGTTGATCTTCCACCTTCACCCGCAGGCGGCGGACGTGGGCATCGACCAACCGCGAGTCGCCGAGGTACTCGTAGCCCCACACGCGCTCGAGCAGCTGGTCGCGCGACAGCACCATGTTGGCGTGGTCGGCGAACTCGACGAGCAAGCGGTACTCGGTCTTGGTGAGGTTGAGCTCGTGTCCTCCCTTGAGCACGATGCCTTGCTCGCGCCGTAGTTCGATGTCGCCGAAGCGGCTCACCGACGACGCTTGCGACGCTTCGTGCAGGTGCACCCGCCGCAACGCAGCCCGGATGCGAGCGGCAAGCTCCTTGGGCACCACCGGCTTGGTGACGTAGTCGTCGGCGCC
>DMQJ01000533.1:1940-2084 GCA_003455715.1 Acidimicrobiaceae bacterium
GTGACGTAGTCGTCGGCGCCCGCCTCTAGGCCGGCCACCAGGTCGTATGTGTCGGTCTGAGCGGTGACGATGATGATGGGCACGATGCTGTTGGCCCGCAGCTGACGCGCCACGTCGAACCCCGACATGTCGGGCAGGCGCAGA
>DMQJ01000533.1:2273-13381 GCA_003455715.1 Acidimicrobiaceae bacterium
TCTGCGCCTGCCCGACATGTCGGGCAGGCGCAGATCGAGCAGCACCAGGTCGGGCTCGCGTTCAGCGAAGCGGGCCAGCCCCGACCGGCCGTCGGGGGCCTCGATGACCTCATACCCCTCGTCTTCGAGAGCCAGCTTGAGTGCCACCCGAATGCCGTCGTCGTCTTCGATGAAGAGCAGAGAGTTCACGCACACCACCTTGGCCGAGCGACCCGGCCACCGCCACAACTGTTACAGAAATCGCACAATGCGAGCGTGGTCCCGTCACATTGCACCCGCAACATACAAGTGTTCACGCTGCCCCGGTGAGGTACCTTCCTCCCCCTGGTGCCTCACCGGCAGCGGTGAACCTGCGGGCAGCAGACCCGGCGAAACACCGCCGCTACCGACCACACCGGCCACACCACACGGACATGGAGGTTGCGAGATGCTGGCACCGGAGCTCACCGCTCACACCGACACCCACCGACATCATGTTGCCGTCGGCGTCTCGGGGCCGTTCGCCACTGCCGACCACGGCGCCGCGCTGCACACCGCATGCATGCCACTGCCCCCCGGCTACGGGCTGGTGGTCGATCTCAGCCGAGTCACGGTCATCACCGACGCAGGAGTGAACGCACTGAAGGAACTTGCCCAGCGCGTGCGTTCCGCCGGCCAAGCCGTTGCCTTCGTGTGCACCGAACTGATGCTCCGCGCCGAACTCGTGCTGGCCGACCTCGACACCGTGGCCCCCGTGCTGCAGGCTCCTGAGCAGGCATACCCGCTGGTCGGGTTCGCCGCCTGACCAGCCGTCTTCGAGCGCACTCCCGCCCCGCACCCACGGGGCACGTGCCGATGCGGCACACTGGTGCGGTGAGTTCCAGTCGTCGACGCCGCACGCTGCGCCTTCGCACGCGCGTCACCCTGTACTTCTCCCTCACCGCCCTGCTCACCACGCTGGCGCTCGCCCTGGTCACCTATGCCGTCGCTCGATCGTTCCTCATCGACCAGCGGTTGGAGGTGGCCCGCAACCAGGCGGAAAACAACGCCCGCACCGTTCGCGAACTGTTGCTCGCCGAGCAGGACAACATCATCGGTGACCTTCGAAACGAGAGCGGAGGGTTCACCCTGCTGTTCCGCGACGGTGTGGCCTTCGTGGCCGACGCCACGGTGTCGCCCGAATCGTTCCCGCTCGAGTTGCGCACTGCGGTGAACCAGGGCACCAGCGGCCAGCAGCGCTTCGAACTCGACGACCAGCCGTTCGTGGCCATCGGCATCAGCATGCCAGCGGTGAATGCCCAGTACTTCGAAGCCTTTCCGATGGACTCAACGCAGAGCAACCTCAACGCCATCGCCACCGCCCTGCTGGTGGGGGCCGGCGTTACCACGCTGCTGGCGGGAGCGCTCGGGTGGTGGACGAGCCGACGCCTTCTACGGCCCCTCAGCCGTGTTGCCACCGCCGCTGGCGAAATCGCGTCCGGCGGGCTCGATGCCCGTATGCCCCCCGAGGACGACCCCGACCTCGCTCGCCTTGCCGGGTCGTTCAACGAGATGGCCGATGCCGTACAGGCACGAATCGAACGCGAGGCACGGTTCGCCAGCGACGTCAGCCACGAGTTGCGATCACCCATCACTGCGCTCACGGCCGCTGTCGAGGTGCTCGACAAGCGGCGCGACGACCTCCCCGACCGGAGCCAGCAGGCGCTCGATGTGGTGGTCACACAGGTGCGCCGGTTCGACCACATGGTGATGGACCTTCTCGAGCTCAGCCGCATCGACGCCGGGTCCACCGAACTGCACCGGGAGGAGGTCGACGTGCGCGAACTGATTCCCCGCATCGCCCACCGCTACGGCTTCGAGGAGGTGCCGGTCGACATCGACCGCAAGGTGCCCGCGCTCGTGCGGCTCGACAAGCTGCGGGTGGAGCGCATTCTCGCCAACCTGATGGAGAACGCTCGCGAGCATGGCGGCGGGCCGGTGCGGGTGTTCGCCGAGGTTGCTCCACGTCGAACGTTGGTGATCGGAGTTGACGACGCGGGGCCGGGCGTCGCGCGCGGCGAGCGGTCACGAATCTTCGAGCGATTCGCCCGCGGCAGCGCGGCACGGCACCGCGTGGGAACCGGACTTGGGCTCGCACTCGTGGCAGAACATGCGCACGCCCACGGCGGCGACGCCTGGGTGGAAGACCGGCCGGGCGGCGGCGCACGCTTCAAGGTGAGCCTGCAGGAGGCAATGTGATGCGCACCCGACTCATTGCATTGGCTGTTGTGGCGAGCGTGCCGCTGGTGGCGTGCTCGGTGGTCGACGAGCAGGGGGTGGAACGCATCGACCCCCAGTACGGGCTCGACGACACGTTGCCTCCCACCACGACCACCATCGCAACCACCACCACCGAGGCCGCCACGACCACCAGCGGGCTCGACACCACCACAACGGCAGCGGTGCAGACCGAGGAGGTGCTGCTGTACTTCATCGCCAGCGGGCAACTCACCCCGTTCCCGCAGAACCTGCCGGCGCCGGTGGCCACGCCTCAACTGCTCGCGGCCCTCCTGGAAGGGCCACCCGCGGGCGAACTAGGGACAGGCCTTCGTACGGCACTGCCTGCGGGAGCCATCATCCGGGTGGTGCCCGACAGTTCCGGCATTGCGCAGGTGCAACTCCCGCCCGACTTCTTCGAAGCGGTGCCTGTCGGCGATCAACGCCTCGTGATTGGTCAACTCGTGGTCACCCTCCTCTCCAACCTGCGCGGCGTGGGCCAAGTGGCGTTCAACCAGAGCGTCACCAAACCAACCGGCGAACTGGTGCCCCCCGGCCAGCCGCTCACCTACGGTGACTACGACGAGCTGCTCGGCACGCGAACCATCACCCCCGTGTCGTCGCTGCCCATCGAGAGCATCACCACGACCTCGTCGACCAGCACTTCGAGTACGGTCGCCCCCTGACATCCGTCGGAGCGTCCCACCGGTAGCGTGGCCCGGTCATGCGCAGCGGATTCATCACACTGGTCGGTCGCCCCAACGTGGGCAAGAGCAGCTTGGTGAACGCCATGTGCGGCCGGAAGGTCAGCATCGTCAGCGACAAGCCGCAGACGACGCGCCACCGGGTGATGGGCGTCATCACTCGGCCCGATGCCCAACTCGTGTTCGTCGATACGCCCGGCCTGCACAAACCCGTCACGGCACTCGGCGAGCGGGTGAACGCCACGGCCCTTGAGAGCCTCGCCGACGTCGATGTCACCTGCCTCGTCATCGACGCCACCATGGCCTACGGCAGCGGCGACCAATGGGTGGCGAGCCATCTGAACATGGCCAACTCGATCGTGGTGCTCAACAAGATCGACGCGGTGAAGCAGCACAAGCTCCTTGCGCAACTCGCCGCCGTGTCCTCGCTGGGCGCTGCCGAGTACTTCCCTGTCTCGGCCCGCACCGGGCAAGGCGTCCCCGCACTCTTGGAGTACCTCGCTGGGCGTCTCCCCGAAGGCCCGATGTACTTCCCCGAAGACACCGTGAGCGACCAGCCCGAAGAGCAGTGGGTGGCCGAGCTGGTGCGCGAGCAGTTGCTGGCGGTCACTCACGACGAGTTGCCGTACAGCATCGCCACCAGGGTGTCGGAGTGGGAGTGGCCGCGCATCCGGGTGGAGATCATCGTGGAACGCGAAAGCCAGAAGGGCATGGTCATCGGCAAGGGCGGGCTGGTGTTGAAAGAAGTCGGCAAACGTGCTCGCGCCCAACTGCCCGAAGGCTGCTTCCTCGAGTTGTTCGTGAAGGTCGACAAAGACTGGCAACGTCGCCCCGACCGGGTGGAGCGTCTCGGCTACTGAGCTACCGTCGCCGCAATGGGCACCCCTGCGGCCGACATCGACATCGACGAGGCGCTGGTTGCCACACTCGTCTCGGAGCAGGCACCCGAGTTGGCGGGGCAGGCCGTGCGCATCGTGGCCAACGGCTGGGACAACGTCATCGCCCGCATTGGCAACGACTGGATGGCGCGCCTGCCCAGACGGCAGGCAGCCGTTGAACTGATCGCCAACGAGTTGCGCTGGTTGCCCGAGCTTGCGCCGCGGCTACCGCTTCCGGTGCCGGTGGCCACGGTGGCCGGCGTACCGAGCGATCGCTTCCCCTTTCCGTTCGCCATCGGTCGCTGGCTGCCGGGCTTACCAGTGGCAGAAGTTGATCTGGCCGATCTGGCTGCCACAGCCCGCACCTTGGCCACCTTCGTGCGGGCGATGCACGTTCCCGCGCCCGCGGACGCACCCACCAACCCGTTCCGTGGGGTGACCCTCCGCCAGCGAGCGGACGCAGTGGGCGAGCGGGTGGAGCGGCTCGGATCCCAGATCGACGGCACGCGGGTCCGCGCCACCTGGGGCCACCTCTCGGCGACGCCGGCCTGGGCCGGACCGCCGCTCTGGCTGCATGGCGACCTGCACCCGTCGAACATGCTTGCTGTTGACGGCCGACTTTCCGCCGTCATCGACTTCGGCGACATGTGCGCGGGCGACCCCGCCACCGACATGGCCGTCGCCTGGATGATGTTCGACCTCGCCGAGCGAGCGCAGTTCCGCGACCTCGCCGAGGTCGACGACAACACCTGGGCCCGAGCAGCAGGTTGGGCGCTCAACCTCTCGCTCGCCTACCTCACCGCCGACGACACCACGAGCATGCCCGCCATCGGCCGTACCACGCTGGCCGCAGTCCTCACCGAGTTTTCCTGAACGTCGGCGCTCGCGCCGCGCCACGGGCGGCGCCAGCGCCGATGTTGGGTTAGACCTGGCTGGTGCGGCCGGCCCAGAAGGGGGCGCGCAGTTCGCGCTTCAACACCTTGCCGCTGCCCGTCTTCGGCAGTTCGGGGGCGAACGTCACCGAGCGGGGGATCTTGTAGTTGGCGAGGTGGTCGCGGGCGAAGGCGATGACCTCGTCCTCGCTCAGCGATGTGCCCTCGCGGCACACCACCACGGCGTGCACCGTCTCGCCCCACTCCTCGCTCGGAACCCCGAACACGGCGACCTCGATGACATCGGCGTGGTGCTCCAGCGCGGCCTCGATCTCGGCCGGGTAGATGTTCATGCCCCCGCTGATGATCATGTCTTTCTTGCGGTCGCAGATGTAGATGTAGCCCTCGTCGTCACGGTACGCAATGTCGCCCACCGTCTGGTAGCCGTCGCGCTGGTCGGCGAGGAACTTGTCGTGCTGCTTGTAGTAGTCGGCGAACACACTCGGGCTCTTCACGTACAACTCGCCGGTGTTCTCGGGCCCAACACCGGTGACCTCGTTGCCCGCATCGTCGAACAGCTTGATCTCCACCATCGGCGCCGGCTGGCCGCACGACCCGGGCTTGCGCATCTGGTCTTCCGGCCTGAGTACACAGTTGACACCCAACTCGGTGGAGCCGTACACCTCCCACAGGCTGTCGGCAGGCAGGTCGCGCACGTACATCTGCTTCAACGCGAAGCTCCACGGGGCCGCGTTGGCGATCATCCGCTTCATCGACGAGACGTCGTACTTGGCCTTCACCTCTGCAGGCAGGTTGCACACCATGCGGATCGGCGTCGGCGCACTGAACGTGGAGGTGACCCGGTACTTGTCGATGAGTCGCAGCCAGTCCTCGGGGTTGAACTTGCGCTGAAGCACGATGGTCTGCCCCAGCGACAAGGCCATACCCATGAAGCCGCCGGGCCCCGAGTGATACAGCGGGCCGGTGGGGATGTAGATGTCGTCGGGCACGTAACCGATGTGCTGCATGAGCGCCAGACCCTGCGACGGGTTGGCGCCGCCACGGCGCAGGGCACCCTTCGGCTTGCCGGTGGTGCCGCTGGTGTAGATCATCGTCGAGCCCGGCTCAGTGGCCTCCGGAATCCGCGGCTCGTCGGCCGAAGCGGCCTCGATGAGCGCGTCGATGTCGGCCATGCCATCAGGCACGTCGCCGTCGAACACCAGGTAGTGCTCCACCTTCGGCAACTCGCCCTTGATGCGGGTGAACATCGGCGCGAACTCGGCGTCGACGTAGACGATGGTGGCGTCGCTGTGGTCGGTGACGTACGCGGCTTCCTCATCACTGAGCCGGTAGTTGAGTGGCACGGCCGTGATACCCAGCTTGCGGGCGGCGTTGATCATCACCACCAACCCGATGGAGTTCTGCCCGCACCACACCACCTTGCTGTCGCCGGGTCGGGCACCCATTTCCAGGAGCACGTTGGCCAACTGGTTGGCCCGGGCATTGAGTTCGGCGTAGCTCAGCTGGCGCACCGTGCCATCGGGCCGGTCGTCGATGACGGCCGGCTTGTCGGGCTGGGTGAGCGAGTAGGCGGTGAGAAAGTCGGCCATGAGGGCACTCCTGACGAGTCGAGCGGAGTTCTTCGCAAGTCGCAGCGGGAACAGCGCGGCTCGCACGAGACGATCCCCATGCCGTGTTGCCCCCACGACGTCACCGTAGAGCATCCGCTTACCCACGCCCGACGCGGAAGTGCCACACTTGCCGCATGGCACCGCGCATCATCAACGGCTCAGCAGAACTCAAGACCCTCGTCGGCGAGCACATCGGGTACAGCGAATGGATGGAGATCAGCCAGGAGCGGGTGAACCTGTTCGCCGACGCCACCGGCGACCACCAGTGGATCCACGTCGACCCCGAACGCGCCACCAAGGAGAGCCCGTTCGGTGGCCCCATCGCCCACGGCTACCTCACTCTCTCGCTCGGCCCGGTGCTGATGCCCCAGGTGGCCATCACCACCGGCTTCAAGATGGGCGTCAACTACGGCTGCAACAAGGTGCGGTTCATGTCGCCCGTGCCCGTGGGCGCCAAGCTGCGCCTCGGCGTGAAGCTGCTGCAGGTCGACGACATCCCCGGTGGCATCCAGACCACCTACGAGTTCATCTTCGAGTGCGAAGGCGCCGCCAAGCCCAGCTGCGTCGCCGAAGTCATCTACCGCAGCTACGAGTGACCTCGGCGGGGCCCGGCCCTCGCCTCACTTGACGACGCCGGTCTGTCCTGAGCGTGACCTTCTAGAAGTTGTCGCGCCCACACGCGCACGAAGTCCGCTCAGGGCCGCGACAACTTCCGGAAATGGGGCGAGGGCACGCTGTGAGCGTGTCTATGGTGCGTCAGCATGGGGCATGTCGCAATCGTCACGGGCGCCAATCACGGAATCGGCGCAGCAACTGCGGACCGTTTGGCGGCCGACGGTGTGGCCGTGCTCATCACCTACCTGCGTGGGCGAGTGGCGAGCGACCCCGAAACCCCGGAGCGGTACCAGCAGAACCGGATGACCGACGGGGCCGAGGTTGCCCGACGGATCGTTGAGGCTGGCGGCCGTGCAGTGGCGACCGAAGCCGACCTCCTCGACCCTGGCACACCCGCCCACCTCTTCGACCTCGCCGAGCAGCAGCTCGGTCCGGTCGACATCCTCATCAACAACGCCACGGGTTGGGCCAGCGGCGACTCGTTCGTCGCAGGCACCACCGATCCCGTGGGTCGAGCCACACCCGGTGTCACCGCCGAACTGTTCGACCGCACGTTCGGGGTCGACGCCCGCGCCGCTGCGCTGCTGATCGCCGAGTTCAGCGCCAGACTCATCGCCCGCGACGGACAGTGGGGCCGCATTGTCGGCCTCACCAGCGGCAGCCCGTTGGGCTTCCCCGGCGAGGTCACCTACGGCGCAGCCAAGGCTGCCCTCGAGAACTACACCATGGCAGCAGCGATCGAACTCGGACGGCGTGGCGTCACCGCCAACATGATTCACCCACCCATCACCGACAGCGGTTGGGTGAACGACGCCGTGCGCCAGTTCGCGGCCACTAGTCACGACCACTTCCACGTAGCCGAGCCGGCTGAGGTGGCGGAGGTGATCGCGTGGTTGTGCAGCGACGCTGCCCGAATGGTGACCAGCAACATCATCCGCATGCGCTGACAGCGGCAAGCACTGAATAGTCTCGCCTCATGGCGCAGCTGTTCGTGGGGTGCCCGATGTGGGCCAACCGCAGCTGGGTGGGGCGTTTCCTCCCACGTGGCACTGTGCCCGGCACCGAGCTGGCGCCCTACAGCCATCTGCTCAACGCTGTTGAGGGCAACACCACGTTCTACGCGACACCACCCGCGCTCGCGATTCGCAAGTGGGCGCAGCTCGCGGCATCCGACTTCCGGATGGTGTTCAAGGCACCTCGAGCGCTCACCCATGACCGGCGGTTACGCGGGGTCGGTGCCGAGCTTGCCGCCTTCTCCGAACTGCTTGCGCCGCTCGGAGCCCGGCTCGGTGGCATCACCCTCCAACTCCCGGCGTCGTTCGCCCCCTCCGATCTCGGGGCACTCGCCGACACCGCCCGCCAACTCCCCGCTGGCGTGCGGTGGTCGGTGGAGGTGCGCCACCCGCAGTTCTGCGGTGGCCCAGGCATGGCAGCACTGCACCGACTCCTCGAGCAACACGGCATGGAGCGCGTTGTGCTCGACACCACCGCCTTGTTCGCCCACCCTCCCTCCACCGACGCTGGACGCGAGGAGTGGAGGACGAAGCCGCGGCTGCCACTCATCGACTTTGCGCTCACCGAGAACCCGATCGTGCGATTCATCGGCTGCGACCATCCCGGCCGCACCGACACCGGCCTTGCCGGCTGGGACGACCGCCTTGCCGGATGGCTGGAAGATGGACGCTCCCCCACATTCTTCGTGCACACTCCCGACAACACGGGCACCCCCGGGTTGGCCCGAGCGCTCCACGAGCGCGTTCGCGCTCTCGTCCCGTCGGTCGAGCCTCTCCCGCACCCGCCCCCGATCCTGCCCGCCGAGCAAGGGTCACTGTTCTGACAGTCTCCCTGCCCGATGGTGACGGATGACACACCCGTCGCTAGGTTCTCCCGCATGCCGGACCAGTTCTCCGTCGCCGAACTCCACGAAGCCATCGCTGCGACCCGTCCCGACGACATCTGCCTGGTCTTCCGCGACCACCGGTTCACGTGGGCACAGGTCACCGAGCGCACCCGCCGGCTGGCCAACCACCTGCTCTCACAGGGGCTCGGATGCCACACCGAACGCAGCGAACTGCAGGGCCACGAGAGCGGCCAAGACCACCTGGCCATCTACCTGCACAACGGCAACGAGTACCTCGAGTGCATGCTCGGCTCGTTCAAGGCCCGCGTGGCACCGTTCAACGTCAACTACCGCTACGTGGCCGAAGAGCTGCTGTATCTGCTCACCGACTCCAACGCGGCCGCAGTGGTCATCCATAGCCAGTTCGCGCCCACGCTCGCCGAGGTGCGCGACCAATTACCCAACCTCCGGGTCATCCTCCAGGTGCCCGACGCCAGCGGGCACTCCCTGTTGCCCGGGGCCGTGTGGTACGAAGACGCGCTGGCCGCGGCGAGCGCCGACAAGCCAGCCGTGCAGTGGAGCCCCGACGACCTCTACATCCTCTACACCGGCGGCACCACCGGCATGCCCAAGGGCGTCATGTGGCGCAACGGAGACGCCAACCAGGAGTGCTTCGGCGGCTCGAAGGCCGAGACGCTCGAAGAGATCATCGCTGAGGCCAACACTGGCCTGAAGGCGTTGCTCGCTCCCCCGTTCATGCACGGCGCCGGCCACTGGATGAGCTTCCGCACCTGGAACGGCGGTGGCACGGTCTACGTGCAGAGCGTGCCCGAGCGCCTCGACCCCACCGACATCTGGGGGCTCATCGAACGCGAACACCTCAACTTTCTCCTCATCGTGGGCGATGCGTTCGGACGCCCGCTACTCGACGAACTGGAGCGCACCTCCTACGACCTCAGCAGCCTCACCGTGCTGCTCTCAGGTGGGGCACCGCTCAGTGCTCACTTGAAGGACGAGTTCCTGCGCCACCTCCCCACCCTGATGATCGTCGACGGTCTTGGCTCCTCGGAGGCCGGTGGTCAACTCTCTCAGGTGTCAGCTGGCGGCGGCGCCACCACCGGCACGTTCCCCATCAGCCCCGGCAACCATGTGCTCTCTGCCGACCTCGACCGTGTGCTCGAGGCCGGCGACCCGGAGATGGGTTGGCTGGCCAAGAGCGGCCGACTTGCTCTCGGCTATCTCGGCGACCCAGCCAAGACCGCCCGCACCTACCCGGTGGTGGATGGTGTGCGCTACGCCGTGCCGGGCGACCGTGCCCGCCTGCGAGCCGACGGCATCATCGAACTGCACGGCCGCGACTCGGTCACCATCAACTCCGGCGGCGAAAAGATCTTCGCCGAGGAAGTGGAGGCCGCGGTGAAGCGCCATCCCGCCGTCTACGACTGTGTGGTGGCCGGCCGACCAAGCGAACGGTGGGGCAACGAGGTGGTGGCCGTGGTGCGCCTGCGCGACGGGGCCAGCGCCACCGACGAAGACTTGCTGCACGAAGCCGAGCAGCACATCGCCCGCTACAAGCTGCCCAAGGCGTTCGTGTACGTCGACGATGTGGTGCGCTCGCCGAGCGGGAAAGCCGATTACCGGTGGGCGAAGCAGATGGCCACCGGAAGCCTGAGCACGGTTCAGAACGGTCCGGTCACCATGTAGGTCGTGCCGATGCCGTCGTAAGGCGACCTGCTGGCGGCGCCTCCAATGGTCGTGGGGGTTGGGGCCCGCTGCGAGTTGACGATGAGGCGCATCCCGCTCGGATCGAAGGCGGCACCGGTGACCTCCGAGTTGTCGTGGCCGACGAACCGGAGGAACGGATCGGCGTGCCCATCCGGGGTGACCAGTACGACCTCCATGTTGTCGGCGTCCTCGCAGACGAACAGGTTGCCGGTCGCCGGGTGCACCGCAAGATTGTCGGGGCCACCAACCGGAGCACCCTGCCAGAAGGTCGTCAGACGCGATGCCATCAGGTCGAGGCGGGAGACCCGGTTGTCGTACTTGGTCGACACGTACAGGATGTCGCCGTCTCTCGCGATGCCTTCGGCTCCCGGGAAGGCCGTGGCGCCAGGGGCAGACCTGCGTAGCGGCGGACTGCCGGGCTCCCCGAGTCCTTCCACGGGGACCCAGCTCGTCGTCCCGTCCGCTCCGGACACGGAAAGCGCTTCAAGGTCGCCGGCCGACAGGTCGCCCCAGCTGTGGGGCCGGAAGCGATAGAGCAACCCGTCGGGCTCATCCTCCGTCATGTACACGACCCCCCGAGCCGCGTCGGCCGACACCATCTCGTGGCG
>DMQJ01000230.1:0-8254 GCA_003455715.1 Acidimicrobiaceae bacterium
TCGGCCAACAACTGTTCACGCTCGGCGGGGGCCAACTGGTCGAACCGGCGGCGCAACACCGACACATTGGTACGCACGCTGGTGAGCGGGGTGCGCAACTCATGGCCGGCGTCCTGCACCAGTTGGCGTTGTTCCTGCCTGCTGCGTTGCAGCGCACCAAGCATCCCGCTGAAGGCTCGACCCAACTGCCCGGTTTCGTCGGCACCCTGCACCGGAACCTCGACGTCGAGGCGCCCGGTGGATGCCACCGTGCCAGCGACAGAGGTGAGGCGCTCCAGGCGGCGGGTGATCTGCCTCGCCAACAACCAACCGAGCACGAGGGTGATCGCCACCACCACCACCACTGCCGACAGCGTGCGGCGCAGGATGGCCTCGGTGACCTCCTCGCTCTCCTCCAGCGAACGGGCAAGCATGAGGGCGCCACCGTCGAAGGGCACGGTCAGCACACGGAACGTATCGCCGTCGACAATGGCGTCGTGGCGTGCCCGGAGACGGTCGCCAGCGGCTACCTGCAGATCGTCGTCCGACACCGGAAGCTCCGTGTCGCCCGACGACACCAGCACGGTGCCGTCGGGAGTGACCACTTGCCACAGCACCTGCTCGAAGGCCGGCTGGCGGCGGCCCGGCTCGGGCCGACCGCCGGTGCCGATGCCGATCGGGGTCACCCGTCCGTCCTCGAAGCGGCGGGCCGCGTCGTCAAGCGACCGGTCGACCGACTGTGCAAGTTCGCGCGACGTCGACCGATACGACGCGACCCCAATGGCCATCGTGGCCGCTGCTGCGAGCGCAGCCAACAGGGCGACGATCTTCAGGCGCAGGCTCACGGCGTCATCCTGGCCGCACGGTGTAGCCCACCCCGCGAACGGTGTGGATGAGCTTGGCGTCGCCTTCGCCTTCCAGCTTGCGCCGCAGGTAGGAGATGTAGACGGCCAGGTTCTTCGAGTCGGGGCCGAAGTCGTAGCCCCAGATGCGGTCGTAGATGGTGGAGTGGTCGAGCACAATGCCCTGGTTGCGCACGAGCAGCTCCAGCAAGTCGAACTCGGTCTTGCTCAGCTCCGCCTCTCGTTGGCCGCGCCATACACGCCGAGCCGTCGTATCGATGCGCAGGTCGGCCACCTGCAACACGGTGGCGTCACCGTCGTCGTCGGCCTGAGGTCGGGCCCGACGCAACAGTGCGCGCAGCCGGGCCAAGAGCTCGTCGAGGTCGAAGGGTTTGGGAAGGTAGTCGTCGGCGCCCGCGTCGAGGCCCGCGACGCGATCGGCGGTCTCGGTGCGGGCGGTGAGCATCAGGATGGGCAGGCGATTGCGTTCCGCCCGGAGCACCCGACAGACCGTGAGGCCGTCGACGTTGGGCATCATCACGTCGAGGATGGCGGCATCGGGTTGGGCCGACTCCACGAGGGCGAGCGCCTGGGCGCCGTCGGGGGCCTGGACGACGTCGTAGCCCTCCAAGGTGAGGGCTCGAGTGAGCGCCTCACGAATGGCCCGATCATCGTCGGCGAGGAGTATCCGTGCACTCATGGTGTGGTCCAACCGGTTCCGTGGGTTCGTCAGTGGCGGGTGGGCGCCACCCTCTCGACGACGACGACCCTACGACCGGTCGAGGCGTGGGGGGGCCGCCTCGGCCGATCGTAGGGCGTCTGGGAGGGAGCGCAGTGCTCAGTGTTGGTGGACGGGGGAGATCACTCGGAGGCGTCGTCGGCCGGGGCGCCGGGGCCGCGGCCGCCGCGACCGCCTGCCGGGGGTTCCGGAGTGTTGTTGACGAACTCGGTGATCTTCTCAGTGGCCTCGGCCAACTTGGTCGCGGCCTCCTCGGCGGTCAGGTCGCCGGCAGCGACCTTCTCGTCGAGGTGCGCCGACACCTCGGCCACCATGGCGTCGATCACGGCCTGGCCGGACGAACCGTTGGCGGCGGCGAGATCGGCGATGGTCTGGCCACCTTGGATGGCGGTGCGGATCTCCTCAGCGGTGAGGCCGAGCGTCTCGGCGACCACTTCGATGCCGTGGCCACCTCGGCCACCGTGGCCACCGCGGCCACCGGGGCCACCCATCGGGCCGGCGGCGGCGAGCGCCTCCACCACGGCATCCATCTGGTCGGCCGTGAGGGTGCCGTCGTCGACCAGGGGCTGCAGCACCTCGGCCAGACGCTCGGCGTGCTGGGCTGCACGATCCTCGCTGGTGGCCGTGTCGGTGGTGCCCGAGTCAGTCGTATCGGTCTCTTCCTCGCTCACGCTCACCACGGCGCTGGAGGCGCCTGCGGTGCCCGACATCTCGAGGATCAGGCCGGCGCCTGCACCGGCGACGAGGCCGGCGGCGAGTCCGAGTGCAGTCATCTTCTTGCTCTTCATGGGGGTGGTTCCTTTCAACCGGGGTGGGATGACTCACACGATGCGCCACCGAGGTAAGGCGCCAACCCGGAGAAGGTGAGAACAAGGTGAGACCAGCAAGCTGGCCGTGGAGGTCAGAGGTGAGGGACGTGGTGGCTCAGGCGCCGTACGCGTCGAACGCGTCGATGAGCTTCAGCAACGCTTGCTCGACCACTTCGCTGAGCGCGGGGTGGATCCATACCTGGCCCGTGGCCATGTCGTCGGCGGTGATGCCGAGGTGCATGCCCTGTACGAGCAACTGCACGAGGATGGACGCTTCGTGCCCCATCACGTGCGCCCCGATGACCGTGCGGTTGATGGGGTCGCCGACGAGCTTGCAGAAGCCCGCCGTGTCTTCCATGGCCCAGCCATAGGCCGCATCGCCATACGCATGGGTGATGACGCAGTAGGGCTGGCCTTCTGCCTGCGCCTGTTGCTCGGTGAGGCCCACCGCACCAATCTGCGGGTTGGTGAAGACGGCGTGGGGCGCCGGCCGTTGGTCGAAACGACGGAGTGAGTCGGGGTGGGTGAGGTTGTGGCGCACCACCCGCGCTTCGCCGTTGGCCATGTGCTTGAGCTGATGCCGGCCGTTGATGTCGCCGAGCGCCCACACGCCAGGTGACGACGTGCGGCCGAATTCGTCGACCACCACGTTGCCGCGCTCATCGACGGCGATACCACCTGCCTCTACCCGCAACTGGTCGCTGTTGGGAATGCGGCCAGCTGCCACGAGCAGCACATCACCCTCGACGACACGACGGCCGTCGTCGCTCCGGTGGTCGTCGTCGGCACCAAAGGCGTCGCGCGCGGCGAGGTCGTCGGCGGGAGCGGCGACACCGGAGTCGGTTCGCACTGTCACGCTCACACCGCGCGGCGTCATTGCAACGCGCTCGATGGTGGCGCCGAGGAGCAGGTCGAAGCGCCTCGCCGCCAGGTCGGTGAAGCGTTGCGACACCTCGTGGTCTTCGGCCTGCAGCAGGCGGTGGCTGCGATTGATGATGGTGACCTTCGAGCCGAGCGCCTGAAACACATGCCCCAGCTCGGTGGCGATGAACCCGCCACCGATGACGATGAGATGGCTCGGCTGGCGGGCGACGCGCAGGATGCTGTCGCTGGTGTGGAACGGCACGTCGTCGATGCCGGAGATGTCGGGCACATACGCACGCGCACCGGCGGCGATCACCACCTGGCGGCCACGGATGCGGGTGCCGTGCACCTCGAGGGTGCGCTCGGCGACGAAGTGCGCGCTGCCTTCGTAGACGTCGACGTGTGGCAGCGAATGGCGATACTCGCGCCCACCCTCGGCGATGGGGTCGATGCGCCCGAAGACTCGACGCACGATGGCGGGCCAGTCGGCTCCGTGGAACTCGGTCTGTACGCCGTAGCGCTCGCCGTGCTTGGCCGACTCGGCGAGGTCGGCCGGGTAGACCAGCATCTTGGTGGGGATACACCCTCGGTTGAGACACGTGCCACCGAAGGCACTGCGCTCCACCATGGCGATCTTCCAGCCATCCATCTCGGGGCCGATGATCGAGTTGCCCGAACCGGCACCGATGATGATCAGGTCGTAGTCGTAGGTGCTTCCCGGAACCCCGTGCGGCCCCACGGTGGCGTCGTTCGCGCCCACCTCGTCGTCATGCGTCGTCACCGACCCAGTCTGCCCCCGTTTCCTCACCATGTCATCGTGCAGCCGACGAAACGCCGGTCGGGCCATGACACGGACGCGAGATTGGCCAGCGGCGCGGACAGCGATCTCGGAGTGGGCGGTACGGTGGTGCCACCGGAAGGAGTTTGTGATGCCCGCCTACACACTGCCCGACCTGCCCTACGCCCCCGAGGCGCTGGAGCCTCACTACAGCGGCGAAATCGTCGCGCTGCACCACGGCAAGCACCACGCCGCCTACGTGAAGGGCGCCAACGACACGCTCGAGTTGTTGGCCGCCGCCCGCGAAGCCGGCGACTTCAGCGCCATCAACATGCTCACCCGCAGCTTCGCCTTCCACCTCAGCGGCCACGTGCTGCACAGCATGTTCTGGACCAACATGAGCCCCGATGGAGGGGGCCGGCCGGACGGCGAACTCGCTGCCGCGATCGATGAGTTCTTCGGCGGCTTCGAGGCCATGCAAGCCCAACTCACGGCGGCGACGGTGAACGTGCAGGGCATCGGCTGGGGTGCGCTGGCCTGGGAACCGGTTGCCCAGCGGCTGGTGGTGGAGCAGATTCACGACCACCAGGGCAACGTGGGTGCAGGCACCGTTCCGCTCCTGGTGATCGACTCGTGGGAGCACGCCTACTACCTGCAGTACAAGAACGTGAAGGCCGATTTCGTAAAGGCCTTCTGGAACATCACCAACTGGGTCGACGTCGCCCGCCGCTTCGAGGCAGCGCGCACGGTGCCACCCGCACTCTGACGGCAGCGCTGTGACCGACCCGTACATCGAGGTGCGCGACGGCGACACCCTGTGGCGTTTCGAGCCGAGCTTCATGCGCTCCAACTGGACGTGCATCTGGGGTCGCGGCTGCAAGGGGATCCTCGACCATCCGGCCGAGGAGCTCCAGCAGGGCTGCTGCAGTGTCGGCGCGGAACTGGCCGACCTGGAGGAGGCGATGACCGTGGCCGCCTACGCTGCCACGCTCGACCCCGCCATCTGGCAGTTCCACGATCGAGTCGATGCCGACGACATCTTCAGCGACTCCACGCGCACCAACACGAAGGTGGTCGACGGAGCGTGCATCTTCCTCAACCGCCCGGGCTTCGAAGGCGGCGAGGGGTGCGCGTTGCACCTTGCCGCCGTGGAGTTCGACGAGTCGCCCACCGAGTGGAAGCCATCGGTCTGTTGGCAGCTGCCGGTGCGGGTCGACTGGGCGATGCAGCCCGATGGCGTGGAGCACGCGACGGTGCGCCGGTGGAGCCGCGCCGACTGGGGCGAGGAGGGCCGCACCATGGCCTGGTGCTGCACCGACGAACCGGAGCCGTACGTGGGCGACCGCATGGTGGTCGACTCGCTGGCCGATGAGTTGCGCGGCCTCGTGGGCGAGTCGGTGTACGTACAGCTCCGTGCCCAGCTGCCCCCGACCTAACCAACGTCGGCGCTGAGACCGCGTGAGGTGCGGCGCCAACGCCAACTTTGGGTGGGTGGGTGGAAGGGGGGTCGCGTCAGCCGTTCTTGGGGAGCTCGGCCCAGCTCTTCACGCGCTCGTCGCTGGGCTCCTTGGGGAGGCCGAGCACGCGCTCGCCGAGGATGTTCTTCTGCACCTGGTCGGTGCCGCCGTAGATGGGCGGGGCCTGAGCGAACAGGGCCATCTCGGTGACGTAGGCCATCGCCGGATTACCGGTGGCCTCGTCGAGCACCTTGCGATGTTCGCCGTCGTATGCGTGCAGGGTGCCCGCGGGGCCGGCCACGCGCAGGGCGAGGTCGCGGGTCTGGCGCACGATCTCGCTCATGCTCAGCTTGGCGATGTTGGGGGCGCCGGCGATGTCGCGGCCAGCGGCCTTCTCGGCCTTCAGCCGCAGGGCGAGCATGCGACCGACTTCGCTCATCGAGTGCAGCTTCATGTACGCCTGGCGGAACGTCGCATCGTCGGCCAAGCCATTGGCCTTCGCCATCGAGGCGATCATCTTCTGCACGCCCGAGGTCATCGCGCCGCCACCACCGCCGCCCGACGGCCCAGCCGGACGCACGAAGTCGCCCACCCGCATGGGCAAATGGCCAGCAATGGTGCCCGGGGTGGCGAGCGCCGCGGCGGCGTGACCGCCCGCGCCGAGGCTCGACCGCTCGAACATCAGGGTGGTGTTGGCCACCGCCCAACCGTTGTGCAGGCCGCCGATGATGGCGTCGTCGCCCACCCGGGCGTCGCTCATGAACACCTCGTTGAACAAGGCCCGGCCGGTCATTTCGCGCAGCGGCCGCACCTCCACCGAGTCGCCCTGATGCATGCTCATGGCGAACCAGGTGATGCCCTGGTGCTTGGGCACATCGGGGTTGGTGCGGGCGATGAGCATGCCCATGTCGGCCACGTGTCCGCCACTGGTCCACACCTTCTGACCGTTCACCACCCACTCTTCACCGTCCTTCACGGCGCGGGCACCAAGGCCGGCGAGGTCGCTGCCAGCACCCGGCTCGCTGAACAACTGACACCACGCCTGCTGGCCGGTGAGAATCGGCAGCACGTAGCGATCGATCTGCTCCTGGGTGCCGTGGGCCGCGATGGTGGGCGCGGCCAGCATCATGCCCAGGCCGCCCGGCGCCGGCACCGCGCCGCGCTTCACGATGCGCTGGCCGACGGCGATGGCGTCGTTGCGAGCCAGGCCCTTGCCGTAGGCGTTGACAGGCAGGGAGGGCGACGCCCACCCGCTGCGGCCCAGTCGATCCCACCATTCGGCAACGGTGAGGTCGGGGTCCCAGTTCTCGTCGAGCCAGGCGTCGAGTTCGTCGAGGATGTCGCTCATCGCGACAGTGTCGTGCGCGCGGTGCCGCCCTTACGAATCGGGCGCACCCTCCGAGGCGAGGTCGATCAGCGGGGTCAACTGCGCCAACAGCCAACGTTGAATGTCGCGCACATTGCCCTCCAACCGGCTCGACGGGCCATTGGGCACGTCTCGATGGTGCATCGCGCGCCACACGCCTTCGACCACTGGCCGGTCTTCGGCGTTGACGGCGTCGAGCAGGGAGAGCGTTCGCTGCAACAACTCCGGCCTTCGAGGCTCGTCGGCCCACATCTCGGGCGCCACCGCGAGCCACCAGCGAAGGTGCACCCGGCCAACCCCAAGCGGGCTCAGCGACAGACTCCACATCCAGTCGGGCTGCACCTGCATCACATGGGCGGGGTACACCGCGGCGAGCACGACGGAGTGCCGCCACGTACCCTCGAGCCGAGTGTTGGCCGCGTGGGCGACACCGTACGCGCTGTGCGGGTCGTCGACCCCCACGTGGTAGGTGAACCCGTCGCCGCCCGGGTACACGGTGGTGGAACCGGTGCTGTCGCTGTCGGCCGCGAACGTGCCCGCGTGCACCTTGAACACGTGGTACGCGTCGAGGAAGTTCTCCAGCAAGCACTTCCAGTTGGTGTTCCACACGTCGGCGCCACCGGCGACGGGCACGTACCCGGCGATGGCATACCGGTCGAGCACGCCGCTCAGTTCACCGAGAGACTCGGTCGGCGGTGGCGGAGCCGGACTGCCCAGGCACACGTACACAAAGCCCTGCCACTCAGCGAGCGGCAACTCGGGCAGGCCGTGCCGTGCCGCATCGAACGGACTGCCGTCGGCTTCGACTGCGCCCTGCATGTGGGGCGCTCCCACACACGTGCCGTCGAGCCGGAACACCCAAGCGTGATACGGGCACACGAAGCGGGCGGCCGTGCGACAGTCGGCCTCCACCACCTCGGCGCCGCGGTGTGGGCAGGCGTTGCGGAACGCCCGCAGCGAGCCATGGGCGTCGCGAACGATCACCACCGACAGCAGGGCATCGTCGTGCAGCGACCCGACCTCGCGCACCATCACCGAGCCGGGTTCCGACACCTCTGCCACCAACCCCACGCACAGCCAGCCTCGCCCGAAGACGGCCGCCCGCTCGGCGGCGAGCACATCCGTGCGCACGTAGAGCGAGTGATGGCCGGGCTGCACGGCGGCGACGCTACCGCCCCCGGAACAGCTCAGGCCTCGGCGATGAACAGCACGTCGCCGGTGGTGACCGCGGCGCCTTCGGCGGGCTCCACCGTGATGGCCCAGGCAGCGGGCGCCGCCGGGATCTCCACCGAACGGTGCACGTTGCCGTCGCCGGCATCGTCGAGCACGTAGAGGGCGAGCCGACCATCGGCGTTGGGGCTTTCGGGGTTGTCGGTGCCGTTGGGGTCAGGGAACCACCACAGCTCGTAGGCGGTGCCGT
>DMQJ01000230.1:8411-8798 GCA_003455715.1 Acidimicrobiaceae bacterium
ACCACAGCTCGTAGGCGGTGCCGTCCGCAGTGGCGGGCAGGTTCTCGCCGATGAGCACGGCCTCGCCGAGCGAACTCGACCACGCAACACGGAACGAGCCCTCGACCCCGTCGGCCGGAGCAAGGTCGACGATGCGGGCGTCGGCCTGTTCCATCACTCGAGCGAGGTCGGCCGCATAGGACGCCTCGTCGTCGGTGGCCCGTTCCGAACGAACAACCGCGAAGACACCCACGAACAGGATCAATGCCGCGGCCATACCCAGCAACACACGGGTGCTGCGGCGGGCAGCCAGCGACACCACCGGCGCCACGTGCGCCGACTCGTCCGGCACGTCCGCCTGAGGAATCACCGGCGACAACTGACGTGTGGTGGCGATGGCCGCCATGA
>DMQJ01000230.1:9003-9254 GCA_003455715.1 Acidimicrobiaceae bacterium
TGGCGGCGGCGAAGCCGTGAAGGCGCCCGCCACCTCTGCCATCGTTCGCCGGAAGGCCACGACGTCGTCGTGGCACACATCGCACGAACCGTAGTGAGCCTCGAACGCGGCCCGCTCATGTTCGTCGAGGGCGTCGAGGGCGTAGGCGGCTGCCAAATGGTGCACGTCGACGTCGCTCATCCCTCACCTCCCAACTCGTCGCGTAGACGGATCATGCCGTCGCGGATTCTGCTCTTCACGGTTCCTTCGGC
>DMQJ01000230.1:9482-11125 GCA_003455715.1 Acidimicrobiaceae bacterium
CTCCGAAGTAGGCCAACTCCACTGCTTCGCGCTGCAACTCGCTGAGTTGGCTCAGCGCTCTGCGCACGCGCGCCTGATCGAGGGTGGTCTCCACCTCGGCCTCGACCATGTCGTGGTCGCGAGGTGCGGCTGCGGCATCGCGCTCTTGCCGATCGCGCGACGCCTGCTCGCTGCGCACCCGATCGATCGCCCGCCGGTGGGCCAACGTGGCAGCCCATGACCGCGCCGACCCCTTGGTGCCGTCGAACCGTGCGGCGAGCCGCCACAGTTCGACGAACACCTCCTGGGTCACCTCTTCGGCGTGCGACGGGTCGCGCACCACCTTCAGCACCACGCCATGCACCAGGGGGGAGAGCACGTCGTAGAACTCGGCGAAGGCTGCCTGATCGCCGCGACCAGCCCGCCGAAGCAGATCGGCAGCCGGGTCGTCGACGGTAACGACGCCCGTCGACGCCGAAAGGGTTGCCGCCGCGGCGGCGCGAGCGCGCATGGATCTCACTGCGCCTGCACTCGGCGGTCGAGCCAACGGACGATGAACACGCCCCTTGTTCGGAGCATGTCGTCGATTGGATGGGTCACGGTTGGCATTCTTGCCCCAGTAGCGTCCCTGTGCATGGTCGGTCGGCAACTTGGTCGTCTTGCGGGCAAGGTGGCGCGCGCCGCCAAACCTCTGGCCGACAAGGCCAAGGCCACCGACTTCGCCCGGTCGCTGAAAGACGCCTATGTGGAAGGCCGCGACGGCACGGCTGACACCAACGCGGCCGAGCCGGTCGCTGTCGACCCGGCGGACGACACCAATGCGGTCGCTGAGGCGCTGCGATCCGTCGACTGGGCAAAGGTGCGGGCCGCCACCGCCGAGCGAACCTCCGATGCCGCACAACGGATGAAGGCGATGGCCGCCGAGGTCGACTGGAGCAGGGTGCAGGCGGGGGCCGCGCACGTGTCGAGCGCTCTCATCGCCGCCGTGGCCAGCGGGCAGATACCCGTCGGTGGTCGCCTGGCTGGCCCCGTGGCGCGGGCGATCATCAACGACCGCGACATCGCCCAGCGAGTGAGCACGTCGTTGCAGCGCACCGAGTCGCAGCCACCCGACTTTCGCGGCGCCATCGAAGCCACCTCCCGCGACGCCGACTGAGCACGCATCTGCCTCTGACGGCGCTTGCGCGACCGCTGGCACGGAATGTCGCAGCGGGTGCGAGATTCCGTGACAGCGTCGACGGAACGCAGCGTTACGCCGGCTGGGTGGGTGACAGGTCGGTGAGGTTGAGCGCTTCGATGGTGGCTGCCCGCCCCACTGCGATCATCTCCTCCGCGCGGTGGAAGTCGAGGCTGCGGCAGGCGTCGCGGGAGATGGCGATGAGCACGTCGGGCGGGTAGCTGGCGAGGCGGTAGCGAGTGAGCACCCCTTGCATCACTTCGATCGACTGGGTGAGCACGTCGGCTTTGCGGAGGCCGGGCGGCAACGACTCGTCGTCGGAGTCGTCAGCGTCGTCGTCGAAGTAGCGGTCGCGCGCCCGATCGAACCGTGCCACGAGTGCCTTCATCGCCTCGCGGTCCATCACGTTGGCAGCCACGCGGCGGAACCGGTCGGCCCACTCCTCCACCGGGCGAAGCTGCGCCGACTCATGGTCGGGGGCAGCGCC
>DMQJ01000365.1:0-1577 GCA_003455715.1 Acidimicrobiaceae bacterium
AGGGGTGGGCGTTGCCGTTGCCGGGCGAAGTGAATTGCCCTATTGTTGATTCGAGAAGTCGGATTTAACAGAGGAGCACACGTGGGCGTCACCCCGATCATTCCCGCACCGCGCGACCTCGATGCCGAGCAGCAACGCGACATCGAACGGTTCGAGCGGGCGATCGCCCAGTACCTCGCTGGCGAGATCAGCGAAGACGTGTTCCGCGTGATGCGCCTCAACAATGGGGTCTACGGCCAGCGCCAGGGTGGTACCAACCAGATGGTGCGCATCAAGTTGCCCGCGGGCACCATCACGCCTGACCAACTCGACATGATGGCTCGCATCAGTGAGGAGTTCTCGCGGGGCTGGGGTCACATCACCACTCGCCAGAACGTGCAGGTGCACTACGTCGAACTGCGGCGCGTGCCCGAGGTGATGCGTCTGATCGGCTCGGTGGGGCTCACATCGCGAGAGGCGTGCGGCGACACCGTGCGCAACGTGATGGCCTGCCACCTCGCAGGGGCCTGCCCGCACGAGGTGCTCGACGTCACTCCGTGGGCCGAGGCCGCGTTCGAGCACTTCGTGCGCAACCCGCTGGGGCAGCGCCTGCCGCGCAAGTTCAAGATCAACTTCAGCGGTTGCAGCACCGACTGTGGCCAGGCGATGTTCAACGACGCTGGCGTTATCGCCGTCACCCGCACCCTGCCCGATGGCACGGTCGAGCAGGGTTTCCGTGTGTTCCTGGCGGGTGGCCTCGGCGCCACCCCGCACCCAGCGCTGGCGCTGGAAGAGTTCACGACGCGCGAAGACCTGTTGCCCACGATCGAGGCCATCCTGCGCGTGTTCGACCAGACCGGCAACCGCGACAACAAGCTGCGCGCCCGCATGAAGTGGGTGGTGGATCAGTTGGGCATCGACGAGGTGCGTCGCCGCGTGCTGAAGGTGCGCCTCACGCTGCCCGCTTCGTCGTCGTGGCCGGGCGGCATCCCCGAACTGGTGCAGAAGGTGGGCGACGCGCCCGCAGGCCGCGTATCGAGTGGTGAGGTCACCGCGGTGGGCCAAGGTGTGGCCGTCGCGCTCACCCCTCGCGACCCCTACGGCCGGTGGGTGGCCACATCGGTCATCCGTGGCACCGCCAACGGCACGGTCTCCGCTGTCGCTTACGCTGCACTCGGCGATGTCACCGCCGCCCAGTTCCGTGCGCTCGCGGCCATCCAGCGCGAACTCGGTGCCGACGTGCGCCTCTCGAACCGGCAGAACGTGGTGTTCCGTGGGCTCACCGACGCCCAGTTGCCCGTGCTGTTCGAACGCCTTGAGGCCATCGGCATGGCCCGCCCGGGCGCCGAACTGTCGCGTGATGTGGTGGCGTGCCCGGGCGCCGACACGTGCAACATCGCGGTCACCCAGTCGCGCGGTCTGGCCGCGGCCATCGGCGACGAGCTCGAGGCTGAGGGTCTGGCCGAAGTGGGCGGCGTGCGAATCAACATCTCTGGCTGCACCAACTCGTGCGGTCAGCACCACATCGCCGACATCGGCTTCTTCGGAGCCGAGCGGCGGGCGCACGGCAAGTCGGCTCCCGGCTACCAGATGCTGCT
>DMQJ01000365.1:1804-4951 GCA_003455715.1 Acidimicrobiaceae bacterium
CCACTTCGGCGACAAGGCCCTGCGCCTACCGGCGAAGGCGGCGCCCCAGGCCGCGGCCCGAGTGATCCGTCGGTTCCACGACGAGCGCACCGCCGGCGAGGCGTTCCGTTCGTGGATGGACCGCGTGGGCGGCGCCTCGGCGATCGCGGCCGGGTTGAAGGATCTCGACGTGTTCCCCGCTCCCGATGTGGCGCCCGACTACTACGTCGATTACGGCGAGACCGGCCCGTTCGTCGCCGAGGTGGGCGACTCGGAGTGTGCGGTCTGAGCACGCTCGACAAGTTCGGCGCGGCGATTGCCGCGATCGACGAGGCCAATGCTGCCGACCCCGGAATGGTCGATGTGCGCGACGCTGGCCCGCGCCCGCTCGCACTCGTGCATGGCGAACTGGCCGACGAGTGGGTGGTGCGCCTGCACGGCGCCGAGGTGTCGCCGCTGTGGCGGCTGGCGGCGCGTGCACATCATTTGCGCCGCTGGGAGCTCTCTCGGTCGAACTACCCGGAGGGCAAGGCCGGCTATCACCGTTGGAAGCGCGATCAGCGGGCCAGGCACGCCGCCGACATCGGTACGCTGCTCGCGGCGCACGGCTTCGGCGACGACGAGATCGAGCTCGTGCAGGCGCTCGTGCGGCGCGATGGGTTGGCAGGTGGCGACCCTGGTGCGCAGGCCGTCGAAGACGCCGCCTGTCTGGTGTTCATCGAGACGCAGCTGGCGTCGGTGGCGCAACAGTTGGAGCGCGACCACCTGATCGACGTGATCCGCAAGACGGCTCGCAAGATGTCGCCCGCGGCCCTCGCCGCCGTGGCGTCGATCCCGCTCGGTGACGCCGAGCAGCAGTTGTTGGCCGACGCGCTCAGCGCCTGATGGGCAACACCTGGGTGCGCTTCACCACCTTCATCGCCAGTTGCGACGTGAGGGTTTGTACGAATGGCAGGCCGGCGAGCCGGTCGATGTAGATGCCTTCGAAGTCGTCGGGGTCGGAGCTGACGACACGCAACAGATAGTCGGGCTGGCCCATCATGCGCAGCACCTCGATCACCTGCGGAATCTCGGCCACGGCGCGCTCGAAGCGGGTCATCGACTCACGGGTGACCTCGGTGAGGGTCACCCACACCAGCGGCTCGTAGCTGAGCCGAGCCTTCACCCGGTCGACGATGGCGGTGTAGCCGGTGATGATGCCCGCCGCTTCCAGTTGGCGGACGCGACGCAGACACGGAGACGGCGTGAGCCCCACCTTGTCGGCCAGGTCTTGGTTGCTCAATCGGCCGTCGCGCTGGAGATGGTAGAGAATTGCGCGATCGATGTCATCCACGACAGAGAATGTTATATCGGCGACTTTCCTAACCGATCTTGCCAGCGACTGCCTCTCGCGCTGCTGCAGAATGGCGTGCATGCAGTACGACGTTGTGTGGCCGAAGTCGCCACTCGCCACCGCTCGCCGTCCGCTCGCCCCGCGGCTCACCGATGGGCTCGCGGGGAAGCGGGTGGGCTTCCTGTGGGACTACATGTTTCGTGGCGAAGAGTTGTTTCCGGTGCTGGCCCGCGAACTGGAGGCTCGCGGCGCGGAGGTGGTGGGCTACGACGTGTTCGGCAACACCCATGGGCCCGAGGAGGCCCAGGTGGTGGGCGACATCCCGTCGGTCATCGCCGCTCGTGGCATCGATGCGGTGGTGAGCGGCGTCGGTGCTTGAGGGAGTTGCACGCCCGCCGTGTTGCGGGCATCCGTTGCAGCGGAGCGGGCCGGGGTTCCCTCGGTGTCGCTGGTGTCGCCGGGCTTCGAGCGCCAGGCGTTGGCCACCGGTCGCGGCCTGGGGTTCGACGGCATGCGCCTCGCTGTGTTGGCCGCGCACCCCGACGGGCAGTCCACCGACGACATGCTCACCTCGTTCCGGTCGTCCACGCTCGGAGAAGTTGTCGCGGGCCTGACGACGGAAACTCGCGTGGAGGGCGCGACAACGTCCGAGCCGACGGCGCTCGAGGTGGTGGCCAGTGGGACCATCGACGAGTTGCACGACCTGTTCTGTGCGCGCGGCTGGACCGATGGCTCACCGTTCGTGCCGCCCACCCGCGAGCGGGTGGAGGCGTTCATCGCGGCCACCGGGCACGACCCGTGGCGGTCGCTCGGGGTGGCCAGACCGAGCGGGCGGGAGATCACGGTCTGGTCCGTGGCGGTCAACGCGGTGATGGCTGGTTGTCTGCCCCAACATCTTCCGGTGCTGCTCGCTGTGGCCGAGATCCTTGCCGGCCCGCACTACGGGGTGGAGCACAGCGGCAACACCACGGGCGCCGACGCGCTGATGGTGCTGAGCGGCCCGGTGGTGGGCGAACTCGGCTTCTCTCACGGGCCGGGCGCGCACCGAGAGGGCGAGCGGGCCAACACCTCGGTCGGCCGCTGGCTGCGCCTGTTCCTGCGCAACGTGTGCGGGTTCACCGCCGACGAACACGACAAGGCAACGTTCGGCAACCCCGCCAAGCCGTTGCTGGCCGAAGACATGGAGGTGCTGGCTGAGATCGGGTGGCCATCGTTCGCGGGTGAGTTCGGCTTCGGGCTCGACGAGTCGGCCGTGTCGATCGGGCGGATCAACTCGACGGTGATGATCGGCAGTGTCTTTGGCGACACGCCCGAGCGCATCCTGCCGTATCTCGCCGACGGTGTGGTGCGGGCCACCGGGTGGGATCTCACGCACGTGTTCGGCCTCGGCCGCGGCCACTACCTACCGCTGCTGCTGATCTCGCCGATGATCGCCCGCGTGTTCGGGCGGGCCGGGTGGTCGAAGCGGCAGGTGCAGGAGGCGCTGTTCGAACAGGCTCGAGTGCCCGCGTGGAAGTTCGAGGCGCTGATCGGCGAGTGGACCAACCTCACGGCGGGGCGGCGCACGCTGGCCGACCTCGTCGCCGCGGGCGAGTTGCCGTCGGCGTTCGCCGAGTCTGCCGACCCCGATCGCCTGGTGCCGATCGTCACCGAGTCGTCGAAGTTCCTCATCGCGGTGGCGGGCGACCGCAACCGCGCCAACGCGCTGGCGATGGCCAACGACGGCCCGCACGGCTGGTGGACGTCGCGCTTCGTCGACACGTCGCCCAGCCTCGACCTCGCCTGCCGCATCGGTGACGACGAGTGCGGTGCGTAGCGGCGGGATCCCACCTTCT
>DMQJ01000365.1:5193-18194 GCA_003455715.1 Acidimicrobiaceae bacterium
CCCCCCTCCCCCCCCCCGCCGTCTGGGGCCGGGGCGACCACCAGGATGCCGAGCGCAGTTGCCGCTTCCGCGAGCCGCTCGTCGTAGGCGACCAGACCGTCGAGTTCGTCGCCGAGGGTGAGCGCCGATGCGAGATGTACCGCATCGAGTGTGCGGAGGGTGGGCGGGTCGAGCAGCGCCGCAGCCTCGAAGACCTCGGTCGACGCGTGCAGCAGGGTGACGGTGTCGAGCACGGTGCGGGCGTGCACCATGCGATCCGGCGCAGCGCGGCGTACGGCACGAAGGAGTTCAGTGCGGGTGAGGTCGGACGAGACCGCCACGTCGACGTGCCGTGTGAGCCAGCGCCGGAGGGCTGTGGACTCTGCCTCCGCGACGACGAGTTTGGTGAGCGCCGACGTGTCGACGTAGTGCGCCATGTCAGGCTCGTTCGTCGGCACGCATCGCCGCCAGCGCGTCGGTGAGCGATGGACCAGGAAGCGGTGGTGCGAGCTCGGCCAGCCGCCGACGTGCCGGACGTGCCCGGCCGGCGGCCACGAGTGCGTCGAGCGTGCCAGTCGGGAGTGGGATGAGACGGGCGACCGGCCGACCCCGATCGGTGATGGTGATGGACTCTCCCGCGGCAGCTTCGGCGACGACCGCAGACGCATTCTGCTTCAACGCCCTGATGCCGACCTCAGCCATGTGCTTCAATGTAGCACTTTGGTGGAGGGCGTGGAGCGGTGTGATGCGGCCCATGGAGGCAGCATGTCAGAGGGGTGTCACACCGAACCCCAGGGCGGAGCCTCGTGACGCACGGTCAGGACGTCCGTACGCGCCTTGGAGGGTTTTCGGTGCGCCCAGGCGTACAGGAAACCCTCCAAGCAGAAAACCCTCCAAGGGGACGAGCTAGGTGAGGGGGGTGGCGTCGGCGAGGATCGGCTCGAGCGTGAGCTCGGGTTCGTCGCTCATCAGGCGCTGCAGGCGGTAGCGGTTCTCGAACAGCGCCACCAGCGCGCCGTCGCCGCGGGTGAGAATGCGGATGCCGCCGATCTGGCGTAGGCGATCGGCCGACGCTTTGTCGGTGAGACGAATCGCCTGATACGGGGCCGACACCACCTCGCTCGGCGCGCCGAACTCGGAGCCCAGGCGATAGGCGAACACCTCGAACTGCAGGTGCCCAACGGCTGCCAGCACGTTCTCGACGTCGCCCATGTCGGGGTCGCGCAACACCTGCACCACGCCCTCTTCGTCGAGTTGTTCGAGGCCCTTGCGGAACTGCTTGAACTTGCCATTGTCGAGCGGGCGGGCCTTGGCGAACACCTCGGGGGCGAAGCGGGGCAGCGGCGGGAAGGTGACCGCGGAACCGTCGTAACCGGCGCCGTAGAGAGTGTCGCCGATGAGCACGCCGGTGGCGTTCACCAAACCCACCACGTCGCCGGGGTAGGCCTCCTCCACCGTCTCGCGATCGGCGCCAAAGGCGGTGGTGGCGTACTTGGTGGTCATGTCGCGGCCGGTGCGCGAATTGGTCACCGTCATGCCCCGCTCGAAGCGACCCGAGCAGATGCGAGCGAACGCGATGCGGTCGCGGTGCGACGGGTCCATGTTGGCCTGCACCTTGAACACGAACGCGCTGAACGGCGCATCGAGTGCGCGGTCGGCACCCCCGAGGTCGGCCCTGGGCGACGGCGCCGGGCACAGGTCGACCACGGCATCGAGCAACTTGCGCACGCCGAAGTTGGTGAGCGCCGAGCCGACGAACAGCGGGGTGCTCTCGCCCGCGAGGAACGACGGCATGTCGACGTCAGCGCCAACGGCTTCCAGCAGGCCGAGTTCGTCGTCGGCCGCCTGCCAGGCCCGCCCCACTCCGGCAGCGCGTGCGTCAGCGAACGGCATGTCGGCCTCCAACGCCGCTGACGCGCCACGGGCGGTGCGGGTGAACGCGGTGTACATGCCGGTGCGCCGGTCGATGACCCCCTGGAAGTCGTCGCCGTTGCCGACGGGCCAGGTGACCGGAGTGGGCCGCAGGTTGATCTGCGCCTCGATCTCGTCGAGCAACTCCAGCGGCTCACGCGACGGTCGGTCGTACTTGTTGAGGAACGTGAGCACCGGCAGGTTGCGCGAGCGGCACACCTGGAACAGCTTCAACGTCTGGCTCTCGATGCCCTTCGCCGCGTCGAGCACCATCACAACGGCATCGACCGCGGCGAGCACTCGGTAGGTGTCTTCGCTGAAATCGCGGTGGCCGGGCGTGTCGAGCAGGTTGATGGTGTGGCCGCGATAGGGGAACTGCAGCACCGTGGACGAGATGGAGATGCCGCGCTGCTGTTCGATCTCCATCCAGTCGCTGCGGGCCGAACGGCGGCCCTCGCGGGCGTGCACGGCTCCGGCTTCCTGGACGGCGCCGGAGTACAGCAGGAACTTCTCGGTGAGCGTGGTCTTGCCGGCGTCGGGGTGGCTGATGATGGCGAAGGTGCGCCGCTGCCCGGCCTCGGAGATGACGTCGACACTCACGAAGATTCGAGGCTATCGGTGGGGCTGGATGACCCGTGGATCTGTCACACACTGCTCGTGGGTTGTGCGGGCTTCTTATTAAATGTTAGGGTTACCTTACATATTCGCAAACTTCCTCATCGGGCTTCGCGAGGGGCTGGAGGCGGCCCTCGTGGTCGGCATCCTCGTGGCCTACCTGGTGCGCACGGATCGCCGCCCGTTGCTGCGCTGGGTGTGGGGAGGGGTCTCCGTTGCGGTTGCGATCTCGATCGGCACTGGGTTCGCGCTCACCTACGGACCGAAGGGACTGAGCTTCGAGGCGCAGGAACTCATCGGCGGCTCGCTTTCCATCGTCGCGGTGGGCCTCATCACCTGGATGGTGTTCTGGATGGCGCGTACTGCACGCACGCTGAAGGCCGACCTGCACGCTCGAGTCGACACTGCCGCTGACACCAGCCCGCTCGCGGTCGGAGTGATGGCCTTGCTTGCAGTGGGCCGTGAGGGCCTTGAAACGGCGCTCTTCTTGTGGGCCGGAGTGCGGGCCACCGGAGACACCACCGACCCACTGATGGGCGCTCTGCTGGGCATCTCGGTTGCCGTGGTGCTCGGATACCTCGTGACGAAGGGCGCCGTGCGTCTCGACATGCGGAAGTTCTTCACCTGGACCGCCGTCGCCCTCATCGTCGTCGCCGCAGGCGTGCTGTCGTACGGCATCCACGACCTGCAAGAAGCGCGCTTCCTGCCCGGCCTCAACAACCTGGCGTTCGACGTGAGCGAGCACATTCCTCCGGGTAGCTGGTACGGCTCCTTGCTGAAGGGCACCATCAACCTCTCGCCCGTCACCACCTGGCTCGAAGCCATCGCCTGGCTCGCCTACATGGCAGTGGTACTGCCCCTGTTCGTGCGCACCGTGCGCGACACCCGGCCACCAGCGGCCGCACTCTCCACACCTGAAAGGGCTCTCACATGACGCGATCCATCACTGCACTGGTCGTAGCACCGCTGGCGTTGGTGGCGTTGGCTTGCACCGATAACGAGGCCTCGTCGGAGGCCGGAGCCGTCGCTGTTACCAGCACCAACAATGAGTGCAACGTCGATGCCGCCGAGGCGCCCAGCGGCAACCTGGTGTTCGACGTGAAGAACGAGGGCGACCAGGTGACTGAGTTCTACCTGCTGGCCGACGACGGCCTACGCATCGTCGGTGAGGTGGAGAACATCGGGCCCGGCCTCACCCGTCAGCTCGTGGTCACCGCTGGCCCGGGCAGCTACTTCACCGCCTGCAAGCCGGGCATGGTGGGCGACGGCATCCGCGCCCCGTTCACCGTCACCGACTCGGGTGAACCGGTCGGCCCAACCGGCGAGATCGCCCAACTGCTGGCCACCGCCACCACTCAGTACGCGTCGTACGTGAAGGACCAGGCCGCGCAGTTGATCGCCAAGACCGAGGAGTTCGCTGCCCTGTACGTGGCCGGCGACGACGACGCTGCCCGAACTCTGTACGCAGATGCCCGCACGCACTGGGAGCGAATCGAGCCAGTGGCGGAGAGCTTCGGCGACCTCGACCCTCGACTCGACCTCCGCGAAGCCGACTTGGTCGACGGGGAAGCGTGGACCGGCTGGCACCGCATCGAGAAAGACCTGTGGCCACCTGCCGAGGGTTACACCGCGCTCACCGACGACGAGCGCGTTGCCATGGCCGACATGCTGGTGGCCGACACCCAAGAACTCGTCGATCGAGTGCAGGACCTGTCGTTCACTGCCGATCAGCTCGGCAACGGTGCGAAGGAACTGCTCGACGAGGTGGCCACGGGCAAGGTGACGGGAGAGGAGGAGATCTGGTCGCACACCGATCTATGGGACTTCCAAGCCAACGTCGATGGCGCCCGTATTGCGTTCGAAGTGCTGGAGCCGGCGTTGCGCACCAAGGACGACGCGCTGGCCGATCTGCTCACCACTCGCTTCGCCGAACTGCAGACGCTGCTCGACCAGTACCGCGACGGCGACGGGTTCGTGCTGTACACCGACCTCACCGCAGATCAGGTGAAGGAACTGTCCGACGCCGTGAACGCGCTCTCGGAGCCGCTGTCGCAGCTGACGGCAGCGGTGGTGTTGTGAGCGGCATCACCCGGCGCCAGCTGTTGGTGGGTGGCGCAGGCGTCGCAGGAATGGGTGCTGCAGGTGCCCTCGTCGCCAGCATGGTGCCTCGCGACGACCGTGAGGCCTCAGCCAACTCGGGCGGCCAGTCGGTGGTGCCGTTCCACGGTGTGCACCAGGCTGGCATCACCACCCCTGCCCAGGATCGGCTGTACTTCGCTGCCTTCGATGTGATCTCCGATGACCGCAGCGAACTGCGACGGGTGCTCGACGCGTGGACTGCGGCGGCACTGCAGATGGTGGCGGGACAGGAGGCCGGCGAGTTCGGTGCGGTCGGCGGCCCTTACCCTGCTCCGCCCGACGACACCGGAGAGGCTCTTGGCCTGCCTGCTGCCCACCTCACCATCACCGTCGGAGTGGGTCGCAGCCTGTTCGTCGACGCCGACGGACACGACCGGTTCGGTCTTGCCGACCGCCTGCCCGAAGCGCTCATCGACCTCCCGCACTTTCCCACCGACAACCTCGACCCTGGCCGCTCGGGCGGCGACCTGTGCGTGCAAGCCTGCGCCGACGATCCGCAGGTGGCGTTCCATGCAGTGCGAAACCTGGCTCGCATCGGGTTCGGTGTGGTGTCGCTCCGTTGGTCGCAACTCGGATTCGGTCGAACGTCGAGCACGTCCAGCGCTCAGGTGACGCCTCGCAACCTCTTCGGCTTCAAGGACGGCACAGCCAACCTGATGGCCGAGGAGACCGACGAACTCGACCGGCATGTGTGGGTGCAGCCCAGTGATGACCCGGCGGCCGACTGGCTGGTGGGTGGCTCCTATCTGGTGGCGCGTCGCATCAACATGCACATCGAAACCTGGGATCGCACGTCGCTGCAGGAGCAGGAGAACATCGTTGGGCGTACGAAGGGGTCGGGTGCGCCGATGAGCGGCGGCGATGAGTTCACTCCACCCGACTTTGCCGTCTCCGGGCGAGGGGGTCTGCCGCTAGTGGCCGAAGGGTCGCACCTACGGCTCGCTCACCCATCGATGAACAGCGGCGTGCGCATGCTGCGACGTGGCTACAACTTCACCGACGGCAGCGATGGCTTGGGTCGCCTCGATGCCGGGCTGTTCTTCATTGCCTACGTGCGTGACGCGCGCACACAGTTCGTGCCGATGCAGGCCAACATGGCGCGCAACGACCTGATGGCCGAATACCTGGAGCACACTGGGTCTGCGTTGTTCGCGGTGCTACCCGGGGTGCCTGAGGGTCGGTCGTACGCCGACGCTCTGCTCGGCTGAGTCGTTCCACTGGTCGATCCGGTGGCCGTACGATGCGGACCATGACCGACTACCTCGTGCTCACCCTCGACGTGAACGACCTCGACCGCCAGACCGAGTTCTGGACGGCGGCGCTCAGCTACGAGGTGGCGGGCGGAGTGGGCCAGTACCGGGCACTCACCGACCCCAGCGGTCGTCTCCCCAAGCTGTTGCTGCAGACCGTCGACGAGGCCAAAGGCGCGAAGAACCGGCTGCACCTCGACCTGCACGTGCCCGACATCGAGGCGGAGGCGGCGAGGCTGGAGTCGGTGGGCGCCACGCGCGTCGAGCGGTTCGACGAGTTCGGCATCTCGTGGGTGCTGATGACCGACCCGGAAGGCAACGAGTTCTGCGTCTGTCCCGCCTGACTCAACGTCAGGCGATGCTGCGCCACGCAGCCAGGCGTTCGGCGCTGTCGTCGCCAGGCAGCGGCAACTGGCACACCACCCGCAACGTGGGCCACTCGCTCGGCGTGAGTTGCTGATACTCGAAGGCCAGGTCGCCCGCCCGCGGGTGGCGGTAGTGGCGCACCCGGGTTTGGAACTGGGCGACATCGAGTTCAGCCCACCACTGGCGGAACTCGCTGCTGGCCGCCTTCAACCGGTCGACAAGGGCGATCACCTTCGGGTCGGCCCGGAACCCTGCGGTGCCTGCGCGGAACTCGGCGAGGATTCGTCGCGCCTGCTCGGGCCAGTCGGCCAACAGGTCGCGCGCCGTGGGCTCGGCGAAGATGACCCACAGCAGGTTGCGATCGTCGGGTTCCAGGCGGTCGATCATCGGGTACAGGCGCGACTGGGCGGTGTTCCATGCGAGAAACTCCCACCTCGGCCCCAGCACGTACGCCGGAGCAGGCTCCATCGCAGCGAGCAGGCGGACAAGCGCATCGGGTGCGTCGTGCACCTCTGGCCCCGGTGCACCCGCTGGCTGGGTGGCCAGGGTGAGCAGGTGTTGGCGCTCGGCCTCGTCGAGCCGCAGGGTGCGAGCCAGCGCCTCGAGCACATCGACCGAAGCGTTGATGGGACGGCCCTGCTCGAGCCACGTGTACCAGGTGACCGATACCCCGGCCAGCAACGCCACTTCCTCGCGGCGCAAGCCTTTGGCGCGTCGACCGCGACCGACGGGCAGGCCCACATCGGCCGGCGTGAGCGCGTCGCGGCGCACCCGCAGGAACTGGGCGAGGTGATCGCGGCGGTAGTCCATCAGCGGCGGTCGTCGATCAGGCGCTGTCAGCCGCCGTTGGATGCAGGTTCGTAGGGGCGGCACGGCTGGCCGCGCAGCGCGCCGCAGGCGGGCGGAGCGGGCACCGGCACCGTGATGCCCGGCACCACGCTGAGCACCACCTGGCTGGGGTGATCGGCATCGTGGACGATGGTGACGGTCTCGCCGCCGCTGATGGTGCGGAACTCCCAGATCGACCGGTTGTTGCCGGGTGCGTCGATGGTGAGGCGCAACTGGCTGCCAGCCCGGAACACATGGGCCACCGGGAACAGTTCGATGCGCACCGGTGTGGCCTCGCCACTGGGAAGGGGCGCGGCGTCGCCTTCCAGATGGGTGTGCACGGGACGCAGGTCGGTGCTGGCCGCCTCATCGAGTTGGCGATGCGACGCGCGCAACCAGCCGCTCTGCACGTAGATCTCGGTGCCGTCGGGGCGCACCTCGGTGAGGGTGACCTCCAGGTCGGTGTCGGGTGCCGACGACGTGATCCACAGGTCGACCGAGCCCGGGCCGATCACCACGGTGTCGTCGGCGAGTGGCGCGGTGACGAAGCCGACACCGCTGCCGTCAGGGAGGGGTTGCCATTGGTAGGCCACGTCGGCCCGCCACACGCCGTTGCCGTCGCCCTCGTAGAAGGTGGCGGGCAACGCGGCTGGGTCGGCGGTGTACGTGCTCTCGCCCGTGGGTGCCGGGTTGTCGGCGGCCGGCAGCAGCGCTCCGCCGTCGGCGAGCCGCCAGGTCTGGGCTTCGGCCTCGGGAATCGGCCATGCGCTGAACTCGAGGGTGAAGCTTGGCTCGGGAGTGCCGGCCGCGAAGTCGTCATTGCCGCCCTGCTCCATGTGCACCCGCACCGGCGGTTCGGCCTCGAACGCTGCCAGGGCCTCCTCGTAGCTCATCCCGGCGAATCGGTCCTCGAACGGGGCGAACGTGCCCACACCCCAGATGGCGCCACCGAGCACCGGGCCGAGGCCGTTGGCGAACTCGATCGACGGCACCTTCTCGGCCACGTATAACTGCAGGAACTCCATCGTGCGGGCGAGCGAGCGGGGGGCCAGGGCCTCGGTGTGCAAGCCGTTCACCAGGTCGATGTACACGTGCGGCGAGTTGGTGAACTCGGGCAGCATCGCAGCGAAGTGGGCGCCCGTCTGCTCGTCCTGCCAGGCGCCGGCGAGCATGATGGGAACAGTGATGCGGTCGGCGAAAGTAATCGGTGCGAGCGAATCACCCAGCTCGGCACCGGACGAGGTGTCGTAGAACGGGTTGACGTCGATCTCGGCCACCAGGTCGGGGTTCTGCAGGCGCAACCGCTGGTTGTCCGCACACTCCACGTCGCCCCCGTCGGCTCGGGCCGTGGTCCAGCCTTGGCCGTAGGGCTGCGACTCGCGCACGCGGGCGGCGGTCCACTCGACAGCGAAGCCCGTGTTGAGAATGCCGCCCGGGTAGAGGGTGGCGCGGTAGCTGTCGTCGATGACCGACAGGGGAGTGATGGCAGCCAGGCTGGGGGGCTGGGTGGCAGCCACGAAGAGCTGGCTGATGCCCGGGTAGCTGATGCCCACCATGCCCACCTTGTTGCCCTGCACCCACGGCTGGGCAGCAACCGCTTCGATCACGTCGTAGCCGTCGAGGCTTTGCACCGTTTCGAAGAAGCGGAACGACCCGCCGCTGCAGCCGGTGCCGCGCATGTTGACGCCCACGTAGGCGAAACCCTGGCTGGTGTAGAGCGCGGCCAGGGCTGCGCTGTCGGGGTCGCTCGGCTGGTAGCCGCTGTACTCGACCACGGTGGGGTACGGGCCGCCCTCGACGGGGCCGGGGAGGATGACGTTGGCGCTGAGGGTGGTGCCATCGCGGGTGGTGATGTACCCGAAGCCGCCCTCGGCCGGGAACAGCGGCTGGTTGGCGGGTTCGTAGGTGGCCGGGTCGGGCGCGTCGGCCGGATCGGCCACGGTGAAGGTGTCGGTGCGCACGTCGGCGCTCTGCAGGTGGTAGTCGCCTGGGGTGACCGAGCGGAAGAGCAGCGCGCCCTGCTCGTCGACTTGGCCCTCGGCGGCAACGGTGCCGTCGGGGCCAGCGGCGACGAGTTGCACGGCGGTGCCCTCGTCGGCCTCGAGGATCGCCACCTGCTCGGTGCCGGGCATCACCGTCCAATCGGCCATCGGCAGCTCGGGGCCGCCCGGGTCGGTGGTGGGTGCGTCGGTGGAGGTGCTCGCCGACGTCTCCGTGGTGCCCTGCGTGGCGTCGCTGGCTCCGCCGCCGTCGTCGCTACAGGCAGCCAGCAGAACGGCAGCGATGAACAACGGAGCAAGGCGAGGTGAACGCATAGGGGAGCAGTCTCGCACGGCACCCCGCCGACCGACGTGGCGTGTTACGGGAAGTCGGGGCAGCGGCCGCCGGTGGACACGACGAACTCGGGCGCACCGTCGACCACGTCGGCGATGTACGCACACACCTCAGCCTCCACCGACTCGGGTGTGCAGCCGGGCTCCATGCCCTGGATGATGCTCACCACGGAACCGAAGTCTTCAGCGTCGAGTTCGCCAGCGTCCTTGGAGATCTTGACAAGCGCGAACAACTGTTGGCCGGCTGCGACGCTGAGTCCTTGACAGTCTTCGACCGCCGGTTCGGTGGTGAGGGTGGCTTCGTACGCGGCTCGGGCGCTACTGGTGCTGGCCTGATCGCGCTCGTACAGCACATAGCCGGTGTTCAGCGCGAGTGCGAAGACGGCGGGCCACATGAGTGCCGACTTCCAGTCGACCTGTTGATCCGAGCGGCTGGCCCGGAGCATGCTGCGGAGCCCGAAGAACGAGAGCACCGCGCCGATTGCTGCTGCTCCGAGGCCAACGACGAGTCGCCATCCGCCGACGTCGTGCGACCAGGTCTCGGCCCTCACCGACAGCACCCTGCCGGTGAGCCACGACCTGGTGACCTCCACCCGGTCGTCGGGCTGAAGCGAGTTGCGGACCGACTCGCTGACGCGGATCTCGAAGCCTGCCCCTTCCTCGTCGATGCCTCGCACGATCTGCAGGTCGGTGACCCGGTTGAATCGGTCGACCTCGACCGATGTGGTCACCCTCGCAGTTCGCACCGTGGACGGGCCGAAGATCTCCACGACGAACATGAGGCCGACGAGGAGCAGCAGCAGACCGATGACGGCAAGGTCGCTCCCGTCGGCGCGACGCCTGCCAGCGACCAGCTCGTCGATGGAAGTCGTGGAGTTGGTGGGGTTTGTGGGGCTGTTCATGGTCACAGTCCTGGGCAGCGGCCGTCGGTGGACACGACGAACTCGGGGTTGGTCGCCATCGCCTTGCGTACCGACTCGCACACGATCTGCTGCATCGACTCGTGGGTGCAGTCAGGGTCGTTGAACTTCGCCAGCCCGAGCAGCACAGTGAAGTTCTCGGACGTGAACTCGCCGATGGTTGTTGCAGATGTGAGGTACTCGTTGATCATCAGCTGGTTGTCGCCGCTGGCGGCGATGCAGTCGCGCTGGGTCGTCGGGACGGTGACCAGCAACGCGGGGTCCGACTGCTCGTCCAGTACGGCGACGCCGGAGGAGCCTTGGCCGTCGCCGGCAGCCTGGTTGCGTTCGTAGGCCACCCATCCCACTGCTGCCACCAGGCTGATGGTGATCGGCCAACGGATGCGCCGCGCCCACCCTCGGCCTTCGGGTTCGGCGGCAGCTTTGCGTCGCATCGCCCGCACGGAGATGACCAGCAGCACCAGCCCGCCCCCGGCGACGGCGGAGAAGAGCACGACCTTCCAGGTCTCGGTCTCGTGGCGCCATGAACCACCGTCGATCGCGGTGACCCGACCGGTGAGCCAGGCCCGGGTCACCGTCACCCGGTCACCGCGGTCGGCGCGGTCGTACACCGACTTGCGAACGTCGGTGTCGAAACGACCGCCGCGTTCGTCGACCCCCTCGATGGAGTAGGTGGTGCTGCGGCGACTGCGTGAGACGTCGAGGTCGGTGACTCGACCGTCGAGTTGGGTCGAGGGTCCGTATCGGTCGAACACCATGATCGACCCCCACAGCAGCATCAGCAGACCGAAGAAGAACAGCATCGGCGCATCGTTGGCCAGGTTGTGCTTGCCCTTGGCGTTCTTCCAGCGCGATGTCTTGGTGATGGTGGTGCGGTTGGTGGTGACGGTGGTCACGATGGGTGTGCCCGGTGCAGCGACGTCGGCTGGGGGGCCGGTCGGCGCGTCGAATCGTGCAGCAGCCACCTCGTCGGCGGCCTGATGCACGGTGCCGCCGCCTGTGAGCAGGTCGTCGATGCTGGTCGACGACGGCGGACGACCTCCGGGCTGGCCGGGCTGGTCCGGCTGCTGGGGGTGATGGTTGGTCATTGGTGAACTCCTCGTCGCAATGTGCTCTCACCGATGGATGCGCTGCCTACCGCTCGAGTTCCGCGAGGTCGTTGGAAGTTGCCGCTCATCCCAGATCCGGGCAGAGATCTTCGGTGACCACCACCAGCCCGCTGTCGGCGGCGGCCGCTTCGGCCAGCGTGGTGCACACTGCCTCCTCGACGGCAGATCGTTCGCAGCCGCTGAAGTCGATGGCGACGGCGGTGAACGCGGAGCGGACATCTGAGGAATCCACAAAGCCGCGTCCGATCGCGCCCTCTAGGGCCTGCTCGGCCGCTCTCGACAGGTCGTCGCACCCCTGCGGAGTCGGCTCGGTTACAGCGGGGGTGCTGTCGATGGGCGCGGAACTGTCGGACGACGTGCCGCTCGTCGACACCGAGGCAGGTGCGTCGCCGGACGCGTTGGACCGCTCCCACACCATCCAGCCCACGGTGGCGAGCACCACCACCGGCAGGGCCCACTTCGTTCGGTCGATGATGGTCGGCGCCTCGGGGTGGTCGCGGCGTTGCCGTTGCACCGTGGTGACGGCCCACGCGACGGCCGCGACGCCGAGCACGGCGACGAGCAGCCAGACAATGACGAAGACACCCGAGTCGGTGCTCCACCCGGGGCCGTCGATGCGCACCACTCGCGACGTGACGAGTGCCCGGTGAACCGTGACCTCGTCGCCCACCTGCGCGCTGCGGTAGACGTCCCTGGTCGTGTCCATTCGGAACGTCCCGCCGCCCGAGTCGGTGCCTGCCAGGGTGTAGTTCTCGCGGCCTTTGCGCGAGCTGAAGTCGACCTCGGTGATGGTGGCGGGTGTCGTTGTCGTCGGGCCGACAGCGTCGATGGTGAGGATCCCGCCGAAGAGCACCATCGCGAGGCCGAGGACGAACAGCGCTGCCGGAGCGTGCTTCCGTCGCCGTTCGTGCACATTCGTGATCGTCGGTTCTTCTTCGGCGGCCTCGTCCGCGTTGGAGGCGAGGGGGTCGATGGGGGTGCTCATCGGGCGCAAGTCTTTCACGGCTGGCTGCGCCACAATGGCGACGTGATTCACCTCGATGCCCTCCTCGCCGATCTGGAACTACTGGTCAACACCGAGTCGCCGTCGCTCGAGCTCGAACTGTTGCAGCACAGTGCCGAGGTGCTCGCGGGTGTCTTCGAAGCCCGCCTTGGGGCGCCGGCCGAACTGGTCGACAGCCCGGCCGGTCCCCACGTTCGGTGGTGCGGTGGCGGCGAGCCGAAGGTGCTCATCGTCGGCCACCACGACACGGTGTTCCCGATCGGCACGGTCGCTGCCCGTCCGTTCGCGGTGGTCGACGGTCGCGCGATGGGGCCGGGCGTGTTCGACATGAAGGGTGGCCTCGTGCAGGCCATCCATGCAGTGGCGTCGCTGCCTGCGGAGGTGCAGGCCGGGGTGGAGTTCCTCATCACGGCCGACGAAGAGGTTGGCAGCGGCGAGAGCCGAGCACTCATCGAGGAGCGGGCGCTGGCCTGCGGCGCAGTGCTGGTGTGCGAGCCGAGCGCCGATGGCGGCGCGCTGAAGATCGCCCGCAAAGGCACCGGCACCTT
>DMQJ01000365.1:18381-18730 GCA_003455715.1 Acidimicrobiaceae bacterium
AAAGGCACCGGCACCTTCGAGTTGGTGGTGCATGGCAAGGCCGCGCACGCCGGGCTCGAGCCGTGGAACGGGGTGAACTCATTGGTGGCGGCCGCGGAGCTCATCACCCAGGTGGCCACCTTCGGCGACCCGGCCACTGCCACAACGGTCACCCCCACGGTGGCCACCGCTGGCACGGCCGACAATGTGGTGCCTGCGGAGGCCCGCGTGAAGGTGGATGTGCGGGTGGAGCAGGCGGGCGAGAAGGAACGGATCGAGGGTCTGTTCGCCGGTCTCACCACCAGCGTTCCAGGGGCGCGGGTGGAGGTGTTGGGCGGCATGAACCGTCCGCCGATGCCGGCCTCGGCGG
>DMQJ01000365.1:18947-22683 GCA_003455715.1 Acidimicrobiaceae bacterium
GACCCGCCCGCCGATGCCGGCCTCGGCGTCGGCGTCGTTGTACCCGCTGGCCGAGGTGGCGGCCACCGCCTCGGGGTACGGCCCCATCGAGGGCGTGGCGGTTGGCGGCGGCAGCGACGGCAACCTCACCGCGGCGGTGGGAGTCGCAACGCTCGACGGGTTGGGCGCAGTGGGGGGTGGCGCCCATGCCGACCACGAGTACCTGGTGGTCGACACTCTCGTGCCGCGGACGGCGTTTCTTGCAGCGCTGCTCTCCGAGGTGGTCCTGCACCCTCGGTGAGTTACTCACGAACGGTGAGCTTGTGACCTTGGTCCCTTCAGCCCGTGGCGGAACGCGCCGACAGTGAGTGGTGGCTGCACTACTGGCAGTCGCAGTGCGTGGCGCTGGCACGGGCGGGAGGTACCCACACATGCGGGAAGATGCGATCGTTTCGATCCTCGACGATCTCAACGGGAGTTCAGCCGACATCAAGGCGTCGGCGGTCATCAGCACCGACGGGCTGATGATCGCCAGCTTGCTGCCCCAGGGGCTCGACGAAGACCGGCTGGGCGCGATGAACGCCGCCATCCTCACCCTGGGCGAACGCAGTGCCCATGAGTTGGGCTGCGGCGAGCTCGAGCAGGTGATGGTGAAGGGCAAGACCGGCTACATCCTGATGACCCACTCAGGGCAGGACGCGGTGCTGTCGGTGCTCGCCAACCCGAGCGCCAAGCTGGGCCTGATCTTCCTCGATGCGCGGCGGGCGGCAGAGCGCGTCGCCGCCATCCTGTGAGGGGCCAGCGATGCGCGACATGACCATCGACGACCTGCACGGTGAACCAGGGGTGGAGCACTGGCTCACCTACGCCGACGGCTTCCGGCGGCGTATCTACGTGGTCGACAAGGAGATCCCGTTCCCTGAGGGTCGGCTGATCGTCTCGCAGACCGACACGGCTGGGGTGATCACCACCGCCAACCAGAGCTTCGTGGCGATGAGCGGTTTCACCGCCGACGAGCTGATTGGCCAGCAGCACTACATCCTCCGCCACCCCGACATGCCGGCGGTGGCCTTCAAGGATTTGTGGGACACCGTCAGCCAGGGCAAGAAGTGGACCGGCTACGTGAAGAACCTGCGCAAGGACGGCGCCTACTACTGGGTGTTCGCCAGCGTGGTGCCCAACATTCGCAACGGTCGCATCGTCGGCTACACGTCGGTGCGGCGCAAGCCGTCGCGCACCAAGGTGGCCGAATGCACGGCCCTGTACCGCACGTTGGTGGGGCAGTCATGACGCTCACCTTCACCGTCAGCCCCGACTTCAACACCAAGTACCTGCCCGGCTGGTTCGTCTTCAACACGTGGCTGCAACGGCACCTCGGGGTGCCCACCCACTTCGAGGTGTTCGACGGCTTCGACGAGTTGCACCGGGCGATGGCCGCCGACTCCATCGACATCATCTATGCCAACCCGTTCGATGCTGCCCGACTGGTGCGCGACCACGGGTACGTGGCCGTCGCCCGACCGGTCGGCCGGCCCGACGAGGCCGTGATTGCGACCCATGAGGGGTCGGCCATCCACGCAGTGGAAGACCTGCTGCCGGGCACGCGCATCGCGACCACCGACGACCCCGACGTGCACATGATGTGCATGATCATGATCGAGCCTGCGGACCTGAACTCCGGCAACGTGGCCATGTTCCGCCGCGACAACTACGTGCTCGTGGCCAAGAGCCTGCTGAAGAACGAGGCCGACATCGGCTTCTTCCTCGCCGAGACCTTCGACGACCTGTCGGGCCCGATTCGTAGCCAGTTGAGGGTGCTGGTGCGCAGCCAGATCTACGTCATCAACCACCTGCTGCTGGCCCACCCGCGCTTGGGCGCCCAGATCGACCAACTGCGTGGTCACCTGCTGCAGATGGGCAACGACGCCAAGGGCGCGATGGCCCTGCAAGACGTGGCCATCAAAGCCTGGGAGTCGGTCGACCAGGAAGACGTCGAGTTCATGATCGACCTCATGGTGGCCCTCACCGTCACGGCCTGAGCGCCGTCCTTCTCTTGAAGAGCCGCGATATTGACAGATCACACTGAATCGTGCACGTTGGTCGCATGCGACGTTCGCTGAGTTTGTGTCTGGTGGCAACTGCTCGGGTTGTCCGGTCGAGCGTCCTCGGTCAGCCGACATCGAACGCGACGCTCACGTGCTCGGTGTGACGCCGTTCGATCTCCTCATCGGTTCCACGAGCGATGGCGAGTGGGCCCTGAGTCTCTCGTTCATTCAGGGATCGTCCGCCCGTTGCCTGGTACCGAACCTCTCCTTGTGCCACCTTCCCTCTGGCGTTGCGATGGGTGGGTGGTCCAGCGGCAGCGATTCGCACTTCATCGACGGCTATCAGCGCAACGGGCCCCTGGAGGCATCGTTCGGCTGCCTTGCCAGTAGCTGGACGCTGACAGCCGCAGATCTTCCGATCGAGAGGTTTTCGGTGCCGGACTGCTCGTGGCAGTTCTTCGTGGTTCGCTCCGCAGCCCCGATCCGCGCCGATGAGGATCGGCCCCGGAGAACGCTCATACTGATGCCTTCTCATCACGAGGCCCACGACGACCATTAGGTGCTCGGCGAGGCCCGCTGCTCGACTCGCCTTCCCATCCTCATGCGGCGTCTTGGGCGAAGAGTTCGGCTTGTTCGATGACGAGGTCGACGGCGCGGTCTTCTTTGTCGGGCGGGTAGTCGAACTGGGCGAGGAGGCGACGAACCTTGGCCCGCATGGCCGCCCTGACCGATTCCTTGAGGTTCCAGTCGATCGTGGCGCTCTCCTGCACCGCCTTCACGAGGCCGCGGGCGATCTTCTTGAGCGTGTCGTCGCCGAGCTCCATCACCGCGGCGTCGTTCTGGACGACCGCGTCATAGAACGCCACCTCGGCGTCGCTCAGGCCCAGGGCGCGTCCGCGGTCGCGTGACGCACGCAGTTCCTTCGCCAGGGCGACCAGCTCGGCGATCACCTGGGCTGTCCCACGTTGCTGCTTCGGATCGCCATCGACTCGTATCTCCGGCGAGAACCTGCGCCATCGTGCCCTCAGCCCGTTGCCGATCTGAGCAACTGGCAGTGGTTGCGGCACCTCCCCAGCGGCCTTGCCGACCAACTTTGCGACGACGCGAGGGCGACCAACACTCATCCATCGGTGGTGGTGAATCGCGCCGTTCGATGGTGGCTCACCAACCGACCGAGCTGAACATGCTCGCAGCGCCGACTTTGAACGGGTCAGGTGGGGGTGGGGCCGTCGAGCGCCGTCAGCGCGCCGGGGCCGAGGGTGCCGGCGCCGCGGTACACGTCGAGCTTGCTGCGCGAGTCGTCGATGTCGAGGTTGCGCATGGTGAGCTGGCCGATGCGGTCGAGCGGGCCGAAGGCGGCGTCATCCACCTTCTCCATGCTCAGCCGCTCGGGCGCATACGTGAGGTGCGGGCCGGTGGTGTCGAGCACGGTGTAGTCGTCGCCACGGCGCAGGCGCACCGTCACCTCACCCGTCACCGCCGAACCCACCCAGCGCATCAGCGGCTCGCGCAACATGAGGCTCTGCGGGTCGAACCAGCGGCCCTCGTAGAGCAGGCGACCGAGGCGGCGGCCCATCGTGCGGTAGTTCTCGATGGTGTTCTCGTTGTGGATGGCGGTGACCAGGCGCTCGTAGGCGATGTGCAGCAGCGCCAGCGCCGGGGCCTCATAAATGCCGCGGCTCTTCGCTTCGATGATGCGGTTCTCGATCTGG
>DMQJ01000365.1:22913-23049 GCA_003455715.1 Acidimicrobiaceae bacterium
GCGGCCGCCGATGCGGTTGGCCTCATCCACCAGGGCCACCTGGTCGGCGAACTCCTGCCCGTTGATGGCCACCGGCCAACCCTCATGGAACCGGATCGACACCACCTCGGGTTCGATGGCCACATCGTCGCGGTAG
>DMQJ01000365.1:23321-23459 GCA_003455715.1 Acidimicrobiaceae bacterium
CCAGATGTTGGCGTCGGTGCTGTACGCCTTCTCCTTGCTGGCCCGGTACGGCAAGTTGCGGGTGGTGAGGAATTCGCTCATCTCGGCCCGGCCACCCAGCTCGTGCACGAACTGCGGGTCGAGCCACGGCTTGTAGAT
>DMQJ01000447.1 GCA_003455715.1 Acidimicrobiaceae bacterium
GCCCTGCCCGCGCACATCCTTGATGCGCGACTTGTCGGTGCTGCGGATCTTCGTCATTCGTTGGCCTCCACCTGCCGTCGGCGACCGGTCGCCGTTCGCCGTTCGCCGACGAGCCTACGCGCCTCAGCCAGCAGCGCGGGCACGACGCGCTCGGTGCACGCCACGGATGGCCACGGCACCGGCTCCGATGAGCGGACCGCGGTCGCCCAACCGCACAGGGGTGATGCGAGCGCCGCGGGAGAACGACAGCTTGGCGTGCTCGTCGAGCGTCTCCTGCGCGGAGTTGAAGAACGTCGCCCCGAAGCCGAGCGCTACCGACCCGCCCACCACTGCAAGATCGAGGTCGAGCAGGTTGCACACCGAGGCAACCGCTCGGCCCACCAGGCGGCCCGTTCGCTGCATGATCTCGTAGGTGGGTTCCGTGGGCGACCGACCGGTGATGGCTTCGATGGCTGTGCCCGACGCCTCGGCTTCGAGGCAGCCGCGCGAGCCGCACGAGCATCGTCGGCCGTTGGGCTCGACCACGATGTGCCCCACGTGGCCAGCGTTGCCTTCGGCCCCGTCGAGTAGTTGCCCGTTGAGCACGATGCCGCCGCCCACACCCGTGCTCACCACCATGGCCAGGAAGCTGTCGCGACCCTGGGCAGCCCCCAGCCATCCTTCCGCCAAGGCCAGCGCCTTGGCGTCGAGGTCGCCGTAGACCGGCAGCCTGGTGGCGTCGGCCAGTCGCTCGCGGAGTGGGAACTGGCGCCAGGCGTGGATGTTGAGTGGCGACACGGTCTCGAGGTTGGGCTGGATGGGCCCCGCACTGCCGACGCCCACCGCGATGGGCCGCAGGTTGTGGTGCTCGCGCGCCCGCGCAAGTTGGAGGTCGAGCACGTCGCGCAGCCCTGCGAAGAGCCGCTCGGCATTGAGGTCGTGGTCGACCTTCACCTGATCGCGATCGATGAGCTCACCGGCAGGGGTGACCAGCCCGACGGCCATCTTCGTACCGCCGATGTCGACGGCAAGGATGACGTCGCCGACAGGTGGGGTGCGTGCCCGCTCGGCCTCCGCTGGGCTGCCCGCGGGCTCGGCGTCGGGTTCAGCTGACACGCCGGGCGTTCTCCACCAGGTTGATCTCGTAGAGCACCAGATCGAGTGCGTCGGCGCTGACCATGCCGCTGAACCGCTGCGGGTTGTCGGGCGTGATGCACGAGGCCAGCGGGTTGAGCAGCGTCCACGGCGTGGGGTGCGAGAACTGCACCACGCTGTAGCGCTCGCCGGTGTAGCCCGGGGCGGCCACCACACGGTGGATGCCGGTGGGAATGACCCCGTTGGTGAGCCGCTCGAGCATCATGCCGGTGTTGATGATGACCTGTCCGTCGGGTGCGACGGCATCGACCCACTCGCCGTTCACCAGCACCTGCAGGCCGGGCGCCGTGGCCCGGGGCAGCGCGGTGATGAGGTTGATGTCGCCGTGAGCGCCCGCCCACACATGCCCGCCGGAGCCGCCCTCGGGGGCCTCGGTCATGGCCGGATAGCGGATGGCCCGGGTGAGGGTGGCGCCATTGGTGGTCATCTCGTCGAAGAAGGTCTCGTGGCAGCCAAGACCCTCGGCGATGATGCGCAGGAAGCGCCGCTGCAACTCCTCGATGGTGCGATGAAACGTGTTGAGCACCTCGGTGATGCCGGGCACGGCCGCTTCGGGCAGCACCTGCGGGCCGTAGCGGTGCGGGTAGCGGGCTCGCAGGGGATGGCCCTCGGGAAGTGAGATGCCCCAGTTGAGCATCTCCTTCCAGTCGGGCACATTGCTGCTCGCCGCCGTTTCCACCAGGAGGCCGGTGTAACCGGTTTGACCATGGCTGTCGGGGGCGACGAACCGCTGCTTGCTCTCCATCGGCTGCTCGAAGAACTCCTGCAACATGCCGTACGTGGTGTCGAGCATGTCGTCGGACAGGTCGTGCCGGGTGTACACGAACCCGGTCGCCAAGCTGCGGCGCACGCCATCCACCACGGCACGGCGCTGCTCGGCAGAACCCTGTTCGAATGCGAGGAGGTCGACTTCGAGAATGTCGCTCATGGGCGACACCGTAGCGTCAGAAGTCGCTCACCACCGAGGGTGCGCTGGCGGCCGGGTAGGTCGTGCCGGCGTTGATCCGCCAGTTGCCCGAGGCCCACGAGATCTCGCGCACCCGGAACGAGCTGGGGCAGCAGTTCGGGTCGCTGTCGGCGTACACCGGAGTGAGCACGGTGGCGCCACCCGGACGCATGTCGACCTGGCCGTGGTCGAGCCCCTGGAGGCCACCGAGGAAAATGTCGCGAGTGGCAGGGAAGTCGGGGCCTTCGGGCCGCGGGTCGAGCACGTCGAGGTCGAGATACTGACCGGTGCCGGCATAGCGATAGCCCACCCACACCTCCGCTGCGTCGTCGAAGTGGAAGTCGCCGAGCACCACGGTGACCGACATCCAGGTGTCGGGGGCCGGTTCCTGCGCCTCATACAAGCTCACCAGGTTGCCGCCGTCGAGGAAGAGCACGAACACGCCGAAGCGGCCGTCGTCGACTCGGCGGGCAACCAGCGTGGTCACCCCCGCCTGGAAGCTCGGCATCTGCTGGCAATCGACCACCGTCCACCCAGGGATGGCGGGATCGGTGCCGTCGCACAGAAAGTTTTCGGGCAGCACGACCGACGGCACCGAGACACCGCGCAGGTTGGTGGGGGCGCCGAGTACGGCCCCGCCAGCAGGAGGGGCGACGGTGGGCGCGGGCGTGGCCGGGGGTGCCT
>DMQJ01000221.1:0-5771 GCA_003455715.1 Acidimicrobiaceae bacterium
AGGCCACCGGTTCCACCAAGGTGTTGGGCGCCTGCAGACGGAAACTGTCGAGACCCCCTTGGTCGTCGACCCCTCCGACGGTGACGTCGACCACGGCAAACCCATCGCGCTCGCCGAACGCGAGCACCGTTACCGTCACCTCGCCCGCCCGACCACTGTCGCCGATTCCGAGCGCAGTGGTTTCCTCCTGGCCGGCGATACGCAGCAACTGAATGCCACCCGCCACGAGGATGACGAGGCCGCAGGCGACAGCGAGGAGAAGCAATGTGCGGGTGCGCATGCCATTCCCAGGCTAGGGGCACTACGGTCACGTGCCATGCGAACCCGCTCCACCTCTCTTCTGGTCGCTGGACTGCTGCTCACCGCGGCCGCATGCGGCACCAGCGGTGGCGAATCCGGCACATCGGGGGCAGGCGACACCACTACCTCCGCTGCAACCGCCACCACCGCTCCGTCGACTACCGATGCACCGCCGGCCAGCGAAGCGCCCGCTGGCACCGACGCCACGCCCACCTCGGCCGCGGCCACAGCGCCCGAGGCCATCCAGTTCAGCGCCCCCCTCGTGGGCGGCGGCGAACTCGATCTGTCGCAGTTCGCCGGCACCACGGTCGCCCTCTGGTTCTGGGCGCCCACTTGAAGCGTGTGCAACCGTGAAGCCCCCTCGGTCGAGGCGGCAAGCAAGGAATGGGCCGGCAAGGTGCAATTCGTCGGCGTGGCCTGGGTTGGCTCCGACGCCGACTTCCAGGGGTTCATCGACAAACACGGGCTCACCTTCCCCAACCTCAGCGACGACGGCGGCGAGGTGTTCGTTCGCTTCGGGGTTCCCAGCCAGCCCGCTCTCGTGGTGATCTCACCCTCCGGCGAGGTGCAGCAGGTGTTCGGCGCGGCCGACGACGCGTTGCTCAACGAGGTACTCACCCGCGCCGTGGGGTGACGGCTGTCGCATCCGCGTGCCCGATGCGACAGGGCGTGCGGCGAGGCGTACGGTCGTCGTCATGAGAATCGTCGTCTCCGGCGCTACCGGCTTCATCGGTCGTGCGCTCACCACCCATCTGCAGGGCCAGGGCCATCAGGTGGTGCGCCTCGTTCGCGCCAACCCCAGCGGCACCGACATCGCGTGGAACCCGGCCAAGGGCGAGTTGCCTGCGGGCGCCCTGAGCGGCGCCCACGCAGTGGTGCATCTGGCCGGTGCAGGCATCGGCGACCATCGCTGGACCGATGCCTACCGCAAAGAGTTGCTCGATTCACGCGTGCACAGCACCACCCTCCTCGCCGAGGCCATCGCCTCCACCGACGACGGCCCGCAGGTGTTCCTCAGCGGCAGCGCCATCGGCTACTACGGCGCCAGCGACGACCGCGAGCTCACTGAGGCCTCGCCCGCGGGCGACGACTTCCTCGCTCAGTTGTGCGTGCAGTGGGAGGGCGCGACGGCCGCCGCAGCACACGCCGGCGCCCGGGTCGCGTTGCTGCGTACGGGCATCGTGCTCGGTCCGGGCGGGGGTGCGCTGAAGAAGATGCTGCCGTTGTTCAGGTTCGGTCTGGGCGGCAAGTTCGGCAACGGTCGCCAATGGCAGAGTTGGGTCACCCTGCCCGACGAGGTCGCTGCCATTGCCCATCTGCTCACCGCCGACGTGGAAGGCCCGGTGAACCTCACCGCGCCCAACCCGGTCACCAACGCCGAGTTCACCAAGGTGCTGGCTGGTGTGCTCAAGCGGCCGGCGGTGCTGCCGGTGCCGCGCTTCGGCCCAGCGCTTCTGCTGGGCGGTGCGTTGGCCGACGCGTTGCTCTACACGGGGCAGCGTGTGCTGCCCACGGTGCTGCAGGGCAGCGGTTTCGAGTGGCAGCATCCCGGCCTCGAGGCCGGCTTGCGTGCCGTGCTCGGCAAGTAGGCAGCGACTACAGCTCGTCGGCCGTGTCGGTGTGCGGCCACCGGGCCAGCGCACCAGCAAGGTCGAGCCGCCAGGTGCCCACTTCTGCGGGCCAGTCGGCTCTGGGCACCGCCCACATCACCTCGAACTCGATGCCATCAGGGTCTTTGGCGTAGAGGCTCTTGCTCACCCCATGGTCGCTCTCGCCCACCAGTGAGCCCGCATCCAGAAGTGAGGTGCGCAGAGCGGCCAACTCCTCCAGCGTGTGCACTTGCCACGCCAGGTGATACAGCCCAGGCAGGTGCGCTGGCAGCTCGCCCACCTCACCCACTTCGAACAGACCGAGATCGTGGTCGTTGTCGCTGCCGCCCGCCTGCAGGAAGTACGCCCGGTCGCCCAGGTTGGCGCGCACGGTGAACCCGAGCACGTCGGTGTAGAACCGCATCGAACGTGTGGCGTTGCGCACGTACAGCACGGCGTGATTGAGGCGCTTGATGGGCATGACGTTCCTTCCTCCAGGCAGAGCGACGACGAGCTCGAGGTTCAGCTACGGACGGCTTCGATTTCGAGCGTGACCTTGATCTTCTCACCCACGAGCACACCACCGGCCTCAAGGGCGACGTTCCACTCCAGGCCCCAGTCCTTACGGTTGATCTCTGCCTCGGCGGTGAAGCCGGCCTTGGTGTTGCCCCACGGGTCGGTGGCGACGCCGTCGAACTCGAGGGCGAAGTCGACGGGCTTGGTGACGCCCTTGATGGTGAGGTCAGTGTGCAGCACGTAGTCGCCGCCCTTGGGCGTGATGCCAGTGCTCGACAGGGTCATCTCCGGGAAGTTGTCGGTGTCGAAGAAGTCGGCGCTGCGCAGGTGGCCATCGCGACCATCGTCGTGGGTGCTCACCGAGGCGGTCTGCACCACGGCCTGCACGCTCGACTGCAGAGGGTCGTCGGCGATGGTGAGCGTGCCGCTGAAGTCGGTGAACCGGCCGCGCACCTTCGCCACCATCAGGTGGCGAGCGGTGAAGCCGATGTTGCTGTGGCCGGCGTCGACCGTCCAGGTGCCGGGGGTGAGGGCGGCGAGGCCGGTGGGGAGAGCGGAAAGGTCGGACATTGGAGTGCTCCTAGGGATGAGGGGGAGGTGGCGTTCCCGCAACCTGATTTAGTTGCGGACGCAAGGAATATAGCGGCGAATAGTTGCAGACACAACTATTTCGTTCCGCAACTCAATCGCTAGCCTGTCGGCCATGACCGAATGGCTCACCGAGCGCGAACAGGCGTCGTGGCGCAACTTCATCATGAGCGTTCACGACCTCATGGCCGCGCTGGAGGCCGACCTTGCTCCACACGGCATCACGATGGGCGACTACGAGGTGCTGGTGTGGCTCAGCGAGGCCGACGAGCAACGGATGCGCATGTGCGACCTCGCCGGCGCCCTGCAACTGTCGCCCAGCGGCCTCACCCGCCGCCTCGACGGCATGGTTCGCCAAGGCTGGGTGCAGCGAGCATCGTGCAGCAGCGACCGCCGGGTTGCGTGGGCACAACTCACCGACACGGGCTTGCAGAAGATGCAACAGGTCGCTCCGGCGCACGTAGCCAGCGTGCGCCGGCATGTCCTCGACCCGCTCGGCCCGAAGGGGGTCGACCAACTCGGTGCTCTGTTCGGTCGCGTGCGCGACCATCTGCAAGCCTTACCCACTGCATGAGCACTCTGCCGCTCCCCCAAGGCTTCCGCGCATACGTCACCAACGTCGGCGTCAAAGATTCCACCGACGACTTCACGGTCGTCGCCGCCGAGCAGCCGTGCAGCGCCGCAGGTGTGTTCACCAAAAGCTCGTTCGCCGGGCCGAGCGTGCTGGTCAGCCGCCGCCACGTGGCCGATGGGCGGGCTCGCGCCATGGTGGTCATCTCCAAGAACGCGAACGTCGCCACCGGGGCGCAGGGTCTCGCCGACGCGGAGGAAGTGGTGGCCGGTGTGGCCGCCTCGCTCGGCTGCACCGCTCACGAGGTGCTGGTGGCCTCCACGGGCGTCATCGGCCGCACCTACCCGATGGACCGCATCCGCGCTGGGTTGGCGTCGATCCCCTCTCCCCTCCCCGGCACCGATGCGCTCGCCGTCGCCCGCGGCATCATGACCACCGACACGGTCCCCAAGACCGCGCAGGCCACCATCGCTGACGGTCCCGCCACCGTGGTGGGCGTGGCCAAAGGCGTGGGCATGATCGAGCCCGACATGGCCACCATGATCGCCATGGTGTTCACCGACGCCGACGTGTCGCCGTCAGATCTCGACGTTGTCTTCCGCCGCGTCGTCGACCGCACCTTCAACTGCGTGTCGGTCGATACCGACACGTCCACCTCCGACACCGCCGTGGTGCTGGCCAGTGGCGTCGCCGGCCCCGTCGACCCCTCCGCCTTCGAGCAGGCGCTGTACTCCGTCTGTTCGTCGCTGGCTCAGCAGATCGCCCGCGACGGCGAGGGGGCCACCACGCTCATCGAGGTCACCGTCGACGGGGCCACCTCCGGCGAGCAGGCGAAGCGAGTGGCCAAGGCCATCGTCAACTCCCCGCTGGTGAAGACGGCAGTGCACGGGGCCGACCCCAACTGGGGTCGGGTTGCCATGGCGGTGGGCAAGAGCACGTCGACCGACGAGGTACGCCAGGAGGCCGTGGTGATCCGCTTCGGCCACCAGGAGGTGTACCCCGCCGCCGTCGACGAGTCAGGCCTCGAGGCGCTGGCCGCGTACATGCGCGGCGACGACGTACGCATCCACGTGTCGCTGGGCACCGGCGGCGCCGTGTCGGCCACCGTGTGGGGCTGCGACCTCAGCGACGGCTACGTGCGCATCAACGCCGACTACACCACCTGACCGCGACGCCTCGTGAGCTACGGCTCGACGCGGACGCCCTTCCAGAACGCCACGCGGCCCTCGATCTCCTTGGCCGCATCCTTGGGCGCGAGGTAGGTCCACGCCGCGTCGTGATTGCGCTGGCCGCCCACCACCACGGTCTTGTAGTTGGCCGTGCCCTTCCACGAGCACACGGTGGTGGTGGGTGAGTCTTCGAAGTGGCCGGGCTTCAGCGACTCGGCCGGGAAGTAGTGATTGCCCTCCACCACCACGGTGTCGTTGCTCTCGGCGATGACTTCGCCATTCCAGATCGCTCTCATGCAGGCAGTCTGGCGCACCGAGACGCGCAACGGCCCGGCGAGCTCCGAAGAACCGCCGGGCCGTGCCCAACTTCACGCGGACGCAGAGGTCACTTCGGTGGCATACGGATGCCGCCGTCGACGCGAATGGTCTCGGCGTTCATGTAGCTGTTGGTGACGCACTCGACCACCATGCTGGCGAGCTCTTCCTGGAAACCGAGGCGCTGCGGGAACAGCACACCCTTCTGCAGGTTCTGCTTGAAGGCTTCGCTGGCGTCGCCCTGGCCATAGATGGGCGTGTCGATGAGACCCGGGGCCACGGTGTTGACGCGCACGCCCACCGCTGCGAGGTCGCGGGCGATGGGCAGGGTCATGCCCACCACGCCGCCCTTGCTGGCCGAGTAGCTCGCCTGGCCGATCTGGCCGTCGAACGCCGCGACCGAGGCGATGTTGACAATCGCGCCGCGCTCGCCGTACTCGAGCGGCTCGGTGGTGCTCATGGCCGTGGCAGCGAGACGGATGCAGTCGAAGCTGCCGACGAGGTTGATGGCGATGACCTTCTTGAACGCATCGAGGTTGGCGGCCGACTCGTACTGGCCGTCCTTGCCCACCGTGCGCTGGGCCCAGCCGATGCCGGCCGAGTTCACCAGCACACGAAGCGGCCCCATGCTCTTGGCCATTTCGACCGCGTTGATGATGTCGTCGGTGTTGGTGACGTCGACCTTGCAGAAAGCGCCGCCGATCTCGTCGGCCCGGGCAATCA
>DMQJ01000221.1:5933-6084 GCA_003455715.1 Acidimicrobiaceae bacterium
AAAGCGCCGCCGATCTCGTCGGCCAGGGCCTTGCCCTTTTCTTCCTGCAGGTCGGCGACGACCACCTTTGCACCCTTCGCGGCGAGCAGGCGGGCCGATGCCGCACCGATACCCGACGCCCCGCCCGTGACGATTGCGCTTGCACCATTGA
>DMQJ01000371.1:0-3282 GCA_003455715.1 Acidimicrobiaceae bacterium
CGCCGGCGGGCCGTCCATGATGATGTTCACCCACAGGATGGCGATGGCGGTGAACGGCTTGCCGCCGGCCACGCCGAGCGCTGCGGCCAGCAGGAACAGGGTGGCGAAGCCGAGCGTGGTGCTGAGCTGGAAGCGCACGAACTTGACGATGTTGCCGTAGATGGTGCGGCCTCGTTCGACAGCGCCGACGATGGTGGCGAAGTTGTCGTCGGTGAGCACCATCGTGGCGGCCTCCTTCGACACCTCCGTCCCGGTGATGCCCATGGCGACGCCCATGTCGGCCTTCTTCAGGGCGGGGGCGTCGTTCACTCCGTCGCCGGTCATGGCCACGACGTTGCCGCGTTGCTGCAGGGCAGCGACGAGGCGCATCTTGTGCTCTGGCGCGACTCGGGCGAACACGGTGATGTTGTCGATGCGCCGATCCAGTTCGGCGTCGTCCATGCGGTCGAGGTCGGCGCCCGTGACGCTCTCGCCGTGTAGGCCCAACTGCTGGCCGATGGCCGCAGCAGTGGCCGCGTGGTCGCCGGTGATCATCTTCACCGTGATGCCAGCCTTGTGCGCGATTGCGATGGCGTCGCGGGCCTCGGGGCGGGGCGGGTCGACGATGCCGGCGAGGGCCAGCAGGGTGAGACCTTGCACGAGGTCGGCGGTGTCGGTACCGGCGGCCTGCAACTCGGCCCAGGCGTCGGGCTCGAAGTCGCGGCTGGCCACCGCCAGCACTCGAAGGCCCTGTGCGCCGAGGCGTTCGTTGTGGGTCATCACCGTGTCGCGGTGCAGCTCGAGGTCGGCACGCACACCGTCGCGGTCGATGACGTGAGTCGACCGTGCAAGCAGTACGTCGGGTGCGCCCTTGGCCATCAGTCGTACCATCGGCGTGCCCGCTGCGGTGACCACCTCGTGCACCGTCGCCATGTACTTGTGCGCCGAGTCGAACGGCACTTCTGCGAGTCGCGGCATCTGCCCTCGCAGCGTGTCGACCTCCAGCCCGCCCTTCATGGCGAGCACCGCCAACGCACCCTCGGTGGGGTCGCCGACGAGGTGCCATTGGTCGGTGCCGTCGTTGGCCGGGTGCACGACGGCGTCGTTGCACAGCGTCATCGCCATGAGAGCCGCCTTGCGTGCGATGGGGTCGTCGCCGTCGTCGTCGGCGATCTCGCCATGTGGCTCGTAGCCGGTGCCGCTCACCGCGTGCGGGGTGAGCTGGAACACCATCTCGACGGCCGTCATCTCGTTGAGCGTGAGCGTGCCGGTCTTGTCGCTGCAGATCACGGTCGTGCAGCCCAGCGTTTCGACCGACGCAAGGCGCTTCACGATCGCGTTGCGTTTGGCCATCTTCGCCACCCCGAGGGCCAACGTCACCACAGTGACGGCGGGGAGGCCCTCGGGGATGGCGGCGACGGCCAGGGCGACGGCGGTGAGGAGGAGGTCGCCGATTGCTTCGCCTCTGGCCAGACCGATGACGAACACGAGCGCAACGATGACGCCCGCGAGTTTGGCGAGGCTGTGCGCCAAGCCGTCGAGTTGCTGCTGCAGCGGGGTGCGCTCGCTCTCGGTGTTGCGGAGCAACCCGGCGATACGCCCGATCTCGGTGCCCATGCCGGTGGAGGTGATCACCATCTCACCGCGGCCGCGGGTGACCTGCGTGTTCATGTAGGCCACGCCGTGGCGGTCGCCGAGGGGCACCTCGTCGCGGTCGACGGGCGCAGTGTTCTTCTGCGCCGGTTGGCTCTCTCCAGTGAGCGCCGCTTCTTCGATCTCGAGGTTGGTGGCGGCGAGCAGGCGGCCGTCGGCGGGAATGCGGTCGCCCGCTTCCACCAGCACGATGTCGCCGGGCACGAGTTCGGCCGTGTCGACGTAGCGGGTGGTGCCGTCGCGACGCACACGGGCTTGGCTGGTGAGCATGTTGCGCAGAGCGTCGAGGCTGCGCTCGGCCCGGTTCTCCTGCACGAACCCAATGACCGCGTTGAGGATGACCACGGTGAGCACCACGAGCGGGGTCTTCAGTTCGCCGCTCACCACGAAGGCGACGACCGCCGCGCAGAGAAGGATGAGGATCAGCAGATCCGTGAACTGGCCGAGGAAACGTCTCCATGCCGGCACCCGCGGCGCAGCCGCCAACTCGTTGCGACCATGCTGCTGCAGTCGCGCCGTCGCCTCGGCGGTGCTGAGTCCGCTGTCGGTGCGCACGCCGAGGCGTTCCGCAACATCGGTCGACGCAAGTCGGTGGGGCGCCTGGCGTTCGCTGGGCAACGCACTGTCGGGCGGTGTTTCCGCCGGTGGGGTGGCGAGGTCGGTCACTTGGTGGTCCTTCGGTCGAACGGTGTTCTGGCCGAAGGTCTCTCCCAAGCCCCTGCGGGCTCACCGTGTCCGGGCGAATGCCGTACTGACGACCACGGTGTGACGGGATACTCCCCTTCTTGGAGCGGCATGGTAGGGGAGGGGAGCATGCACCGACAACGTGTGCTGCGTGATTTTGTGAAGTGACAGGATGGGGAAATCATGAAGCTGCACGCCAATGTCGCCCGAGTGGTGGAGGCCGCCGCCGCCAAAGGCCTCACCATCCATCCCCGCACCTTCCCTGAAGGCACGAAGACTGCGGCCGACGCCGCGGCGGCGATCGGAGTGGAGGTGGGGCAGATCGTGAAGAGCCTCATCTTCGCGGTCGACGGCGAGGTGGTGCTGGCCTACGTGAGCGGTGCCAACCAGCTCGACGAGAAGAAGCTCGCTCACGCTGCGGGTGGTGCGAAGTGCGCTCGAGTCGACGCCGACGTCGTGCGTGCGACCACCGGCTTCCCCATCGGTGGTGTGCCGCCGTTCGGTCACACCACGCACCTGAAGGTGTTCATCGACCCCGACCTGCTGCAGTACGACGAGGTGTGGGCGGCTGCCGGCACCTGGCACGACGTGTTCGGCATCGAACCGCACAAGCTGGTCGATGCAAGCGGCGGGTTGGTCGTTGGGCTCAAGCGAAGCTGACCCGCTCAGCCCACGCTACCTATCGTCTGTAGACCCATAGTCATCAGTGGGTGACGATTCATGAGTGATCGTCCATGCTTCCCCAGCGCTTGTCGAGTTCGGTTCCCGCCTCCGGGAACTTCGATCACGACAAGGACTTTCGCAGGAACTTCTGGCTGAGAGGGCCGGACTTCATCGGACGTACGTCGGCTCGGTTGAGCGAGGCGAGCGGAATGTAGCCCTACTCAACATCCTTCGACTGGCGGATGCGCTGCGATGCGACCCGGGTCGCCTCCTCGAAGGAATGTCAGCGTGAGTGGCATGGAC
>DMQJ01000371.1:3442-6723 GCA_003455715.1 Acidimicrobiaceae bacterium
ACAGCGCCAAGTTGTCGGCGCGCTCGAAGCAGCCGGGCCACGACCGCAGTTTCGAGCACTCGGAATCCGTCTTTGTCCAGGCAGCGAGGAAGTGTCTTGACCCTGACCGCTATGAGGTGGTCGCAAAGCCGAAGGACCTCCGGGACTTGTTCCCCGCCGCAGAAGGGAAGGGGCGCCCCCTCGGTATCGAATTGGAGGCGGTTATCGTTAACCGCCAGACGGGCAAGCGCCTTTACGTTGAAGTCAAGAAGCAGGGCGACGCAGGCAATGCCGACGAGAGGGCGTGCAAGCATCACACGGTTGAGTTCTATCGAACAATGAACTCAAAGTTCGGTTACGACTACCACCCGATAGTCACGGTGTTCTGCGAGGCACTAGCAACGAACCCTAGGTATACACGCAAGGCCCCGTACTACTTCGAGCCAAACCAGTATCTGAACTGGGTCAACTATGACGTCGGGCTACTCTGCACATACCTGCGTGAGCGATGCGAGGCCTGGCTGGATAAGTCCTAGCGCTCAGAACAGTCTGATCTGACCGTCCGCTGCCGCAGAGTAGGAATCATTAGCTGTGATGTATGGCGCCACCATGCGCTCTACGGTTGCCTTGGGCCCAGCGACGACGACGTACTCCAGGTTTCGCAGGTGCGAAACTTTCCCGACCTTCTGGCCCGATGGATTATGGATCCCGATTTGGGCTCCGACGTAGCGCTTTGAGTCGAAGGCGAGGAACTCGACGTGACCATGTGGAAGACACATCGTGCACAGTTCGTCCAGCGACACCCAGGCCTCGTTGTTGTACGACACCACGACTACTTCCGCCTGCACAGCTGCGATTGTGTCCCGAAGAGCCTGGGGCATCCGTCGCTTTTCGTTGAAGACGCTCTTCGTCGCAGGGTCACGGCTGTCGAGCCGCTTACAAGCCACGCCGTAGTGTTCGGGGTGGTCCCAAGCGACCAAGGTCTCGAAGACATGGTAGTTAGTGAAATAGCGATGCTGGTTGTAGGGCGGATCCAGATAGGCGAAGTCGAACACTCCGAGTTGGCCTGCCGCCGAGGTGGCGTCGGCGCGAATCGCCACGCCACCACCGGGGATCAACTCTGGCACACGCAGCTCGATGTCCTTACTGGCGCGAGGGGCCCACTGCTTCAGATATGCCATCTGGACGCCGGTGGTTGAGTCGACGCGGTCGGCGGCAAGGATGAGGCTAGTCAACAGCACCGGGTACAGCGGAGAACCGGCGAACTCGTCCTCTATAGCATTGCGAATCGCATCAACACGCTCACCGTTCTTCGGCTGAAAGAACCGGGATGCGCGGCAGAAGGTCTCAGTGAAGTAGCCGTCTTGTCCTGGAAGAGACGACAGGTAGGCTAGTGCATCTCGGAGTTCGTTTTTATCGACGTCATCTCCCGAGGTAGCTATCCAACACTGAGCGAAGACCTCCGAGTACCGGGCCGAGTCCACCGCGGTTACGAAGCCCTGCCGACGCTTCAACTCCTGAGCCACCCTCGTTGTTCCCGTAAAGAGGTCGAGAGCGGTCTTCGCGCCGGAGGCTGCGAAGAGGTCGCCGAGCACTGGCACAAGTCGTTTCTTCGAACCTAGGTACTTGATCACAGCATGACCGTACCAAGCGGGTGCCAAACAACCTGAGCCTCGGCTTGTGCCGACGCCTCGGACATGCAGAGAGCGGTGCGGGCGCCCGACCGGCTCAGCAGGTCGCCCAGCACCGGCACCAGCCGCCGCTTCGACCCGAGGTACTTGATCATCGAAGCTCGATGGTAGCTACGGCACGTCGCGCACGAGGGCTGCACCGCCGGCGAGGTCGTCGGACGAGAGGGTGACGGTGGGAACGCCAGGCATCGAGTAATAGTCGAGCGCCAACCGCACCGAGCCGGGAGACGCTTCCTGGATGCTCCCCACCTGCCACTCGGCCGCCGGGTCGGCCCGGTAGTTCCACCGTTCTGCCAGGCTCGCCAGCCCTTCGGCACTCACCTGTGCCACCGCAGCAGCCTCGTCGGCATGATCGCCCAGCAGGCCACCGAACACCGTGAGCGCCGTCCATCCACCTGCGCGCTGCGCCACGTAGCCGCACAGTTCGCCGTCGTCGTTGCGTCGCACCTCGATCATCGGCACACAGTGTCAGACCGTCTGCGGAACTCGGACGTCATTTGCGGGAGTGAACACGTACGCTCGCCACATGGAGCTGACCATCACGGGTGAGGTGTGGGAATGGCGCGGGCCTGCGCCGTTCCACTTCGTCTCCCTCGACCCAGTCGCCGCCGACGACGTGCGCGAGATCGCGACACGGGTGTCGTACGGGTGGGGCATGATCCCTGTGAAGGGCCGCGTGGGCGGTACGAGCTTCACGACATCGCTGTGGCCGAAGGATGGGTCGTACGTGGTGCCCTTGAAAGACGCCGTGCGCCACGCCGAAGGCATCGAGTTGGGCGACGACATCACCGTGCATCTCGTGGTGCAACCGCGGCGGCCACGGTGAGCGCCCTCAGCGCGTCGGTGTACCGGGTGACGGTGCGCGGCCGGTTCCGTAACCTCACCGAGCAGGCACAGCGCTACCTTGCGGGCGCGCAGGCCGAGCACGACATCTTCCGGTCGGCCTACACCGAGGAAGGCACATTCACCTACGACGAACGCATCCAGTTCTTCAATCTGCGCTACGAGGTGCGCGCTGTCGATGCCGCTGCCGCGGAGGCCACCGGGCAGTCAGAGGCCGAGCTCTTCCTTCGCACCATGGGCTTCGGGTACGACCGGCTCACCGTGCAGGTGGTGGATGTGAGTGCCATCTGGGACGACGTGGAACGGCGCCGCTAGGCGAAGCGTGCCCTGGGCTGGGGTCTGCCCGCGGGCATACTTGCCGGGTGAACGGAGCCCTCGACCGCGACCATGAGCTTGCCCGTGTGCTGGCCCACGAGGCGGGTCAGTTGTTGCTCGGCGTTCGCTCCACCACGCCGGTCGCCGAACTGAAGGCGGCGGGCGATGCAGCCTCGCATGTCCACCTGGTGGCCCGCCTCGCTGCCGAACGCCCCGACGATCGGGTGCTCTCGGAGGAAGCTGCGGCGCACGAGCGCACAGCCGCTGCCGGCAGCGGCCGGGTGTGGATCATCGACCCGCTCGACGGCACGACCAACTTCCTGCACGGGTTCCCGCAGTTCGCCGTCTCCATCGCCCTTTTGCACAAGGGCCGCCTGGAGCAGGGCGTGGTCTACGATCCGCTGCGCCAGGAGCTGTTCACCGCCACCCGCGGCGCGGGCGCCCTGCTCAACA
>DMQJ01000135.1 GCA_003455715.1 Acidimicrobiaceae bacterium
CCTCTACAACAACACCACCCCCCCCCTACTCCACCAACTCCCCACCACCGGCTGCACCCACTGAGGGGTCCGTCAACCGGGGGTCACTCCACGACGGGATCACGACGACATGAACGACCCCTGCATGCACCGCTTGACGGAGTCAGACCTCCCTGCAAATGTTGGGGTCACTCTGATTGTCAACTAAGAGAAGGGCTGACTCTCCTTCCACACGGGCCCACACGCGGATGACTCCCCTCCTCCCCTCCACACGCATTGGTACGGAAACACCCAAGACGTTCGTATCGGTTCGATTCAGTTCGCAGATTCTGAGCCTTACAGAACCGTCGGGGAGCACCTCTGCCTTCTGACCTACGACGGACAATCTTGCGCCATCGCCGTCATACGCATCGCCCCACTCAACGGTGTAGTACTCGACCGTAGCCTCCCGCAAGTCCTCAGTGCCCATGAATCGAAGCAGATCCGAGAGATCACGCTCCCCCGGAGGGGTCTGCCTGACTCGCAGCTCTTCCTCCTGAAGACGCCGGTCAGCCTCCTTCGCCTCTGTCACTATTTCAGGCTCGTCCACAGCATCTGTCCCTTCGATCGAGCATGCACCTAGATGCACGAGCAGTAGAAGTACCGAAATGACACCTAGTTTGTTGTTCTTCATCCGATTCAATCTCCGGTCAGGTCGTCCTGCCCACCGACGTCTTAGTGTCAAGCAACCAGCGCCCGGTGGCGTCCTGATCCCCCCAGGAGAGCGTCGTCATGTAGTCATTCATTGTTACTCCTGGTATCCCAGAGGGACTGTTCTGCCAGGCTGTGATGCTGGTGTGCTCGTCGTGCGGCAACCAGACTGTATTGCCCTCTTCGTGAACGGCGTATAGCCCGTACTTTGTGATGTTTCCTACGTTCTGGCTAACTATGTGGTGCAGCTCGTAGTCACTCCCAGGCGGGCGACCGGCGAGCTTTTTGGCCCACTCTTGGCCTAACGGAGTCTGCGACATTGGCGGGATTTGGATCCAGTCTTGTGGAACTCCTCCCATCCCGTTGCCCCCACCACCCGTCAGCATTCCAGGAAGTTCCGCGACCAGCTCAAGTTCGTTGAATTCCCAGCTTTCGACTGCGTAGTATTTCCCGGGGTCGGAGGGATTTGGAATCCACTCAAGCGCACCTGTTCGGGTCTCAAGCCTTATCTGATCCATCGCCATAAGAAGCACAATATGCGCTGTAGATCCTACCTCGTGCGACAGAAGATCGTTGCAGAAACCCCAACTAGTTTTGCACGTCTTATAGTAGTCATGAGCGTAGAAGGCAGCCCACCAGCGATCCTCGGGAGAAAGAGCGTTGAAGTCGGCAGTCGTTACGCTGCGAACGAACTTACCATCCTGCGTCGTTCCGTTAGTGCCCGGGCCACCAGATCCCGCACTTGGTCCGGTCGGGCGCCCTGACCATGGGCAGTTACCGTCGTCTTCACAGGGGGCGAGTCCACTGGGGTCGGAGAGCGTGGTGGGGTTGCCGTGGCCGTAGAGGTAGGGCGTGCCGGTCTGGCCGACGAGTGGGTCAACTGAGGTGAATGCGGCAAGGTGGGGGTCGTGGTAGCGGTTGTTGAGGTAGGTGAGGCCGGTGGTGTCTTCGGGTTGGCCGAGGAAGCCGTGGTCGGTGTTGGTGAAGGTGGTGGTGCCGCGGTCTTCTCCGTATGGGGTGTACCGCTTCCTGGCCGGGACCGCTGGGTTGGCGTTGGTGGCGGTGGGGGCTTGGCAGACGGTGGTGTTCTGCATGTTCCCGCAGTTCCATGTGACGGTGGGGGTGCCGCCGCCGCCGAGGATGGTGGTGTGGGTGGCGACGGTGGTGCCGCCGATGGTCGGGTAGCGGGTCACGGTGCTGGTGGTGCCGTCCCAGGTGACTTCCATGCCTCCGAGGTACAACGTCACCACGTCGCCGTGTTTGCGGATGAGGCGTTGGTTGGTGGTGGTGTACACGTACTCGTCATCGACGCCGCTGGTGTTGTAGTTGGTGAGGCGCTGTTGGGTGTCGTAGGTGAGGGTGTCGCCGTTGCGGGTGGCCATGCCACCGACCTGGTTGTAGGTGTAGGTGCCAGTGGTGGCTCCGGTGAGGCTGGTGGGCGCGTGTTTCGTGCCCGTGTAGCCCCAAGTGGTGACGTCAGTGGTGATCGTGTCGGTCCTGGTGCCCATCCGGTTGATGTCATCGAACGTCCACACCGTGTCATACGGGTCCGTCGTGGCGCGGTCGCTGATGGACGTGTCCTTGGTGGTGGCGCAGCCGACGAGTTCGTAGCCGCTGGTGGTTTCGGGGGCGGTGTGTGCTCGGATGAGCCGGTTCCAGTTGTCGTAGACGAAGCATTCTTTGATGTTCGAACCGCTGCCACCGGCTTCGAGGCCGAGGTCTTCGATCACTTTGACGTTGCCGACGGCGTCGCGCGTGTACCGGTCGTGTTGCCACCAGGTGACATCACCGGTGGATGTCGGGGTGGTGTCCCACCCGGCCTTGATGGTGTCCAGCATGCCGGTGGGGGTGTGGTAGCCGTACTCGCGCACGAGGGCCGCCTGACTGGCGTAGCTGGTGTTGCGGGCGAGGATGCGGTTGGTGACCCGGCCGAGATCATCGAAACTGGTGCCGGTGACGAACGACCCGTCCGACCCGGCCAGCTGGTCGGCCATTGCGTAGCCGTTGAAGTGGGTGGTCAACGTGTACGCGGTGCCGTTGGGATAGTTGTCGGACGTTGTCGTGAGTTGTTGGCCGCCTTCGTTGTAGGTGGCTTCGAAGTCCCAGTTGCCCTCAAGGTGTGAGGGCATCGGCGACCCGGCAGGAATGTTGGCTCGGGTCTCTACTGGCTGGTAGCGGCCGGTGTACGCGACGACTTCGGAGGTGTAGGCGATGCCGTTCTGCCATGACGTCTCCGACTTCGGCATGCCCAAGCCGAACTCTCCGGCTGTGCTGTTGTCGTAGGTCCACTCGGCGAGCTTCAGCTCCGCGTCCATTGCCGCCCACTCGCTCGCCATCTGAGTGCGGTCGACCACGGCGGTGCCGGACCAGCGGTAGGTGGGCCGGTTCATTGCGTCGTAGGTGGTGTTGACCGTGTTCGGTACTGCGTCGACCACCTTGGTGATGTTGCCGTTGCTGTCGTAGGTGAACGTGGAGAGCCCAGCGTTGGGGTCGGTGGAGCGGATGGTGCGACCTTGGAGGTCCGTAACGATGGTGGTGGTGTTGGTGGCGTCGTCGGTGATGGTGGTGGTCAACCAGCCTGACTCGGTGAGGGTGTTGGCGATGTCGTTCGCTGTCTGGTTGTAGCTGTACGTGTAGGTGGTGATGGCGTCGGTGCCGTAGAGGGTGCCGGCGTCTGGGGCGGTGGTCCCGTTGTAGGTCTTGACGTTCATGGTGCGGCCGAGCCCGTCAACGGTGGTCGACTGCCATGACCCGATCTGGGGTTTGGTGATGGTGGTCGTTCCCCGGTACTCGGTGTTCGACGTGACCAATGTGGTTCCGTCCCAGGCGACGGTGGTGGAGGTGACACGGTTGGCCGTGTCATACACCGGTGTTGTGGTGCGAAGCTTGACCGATGTCGATGCAGGCCATGACGGCCACGTCGCGAACCCTTCCGACGCCCCAGTGAGACTCGGTGGTGAGGTGCGGTCGCCTGGTTTGCCGTAGCCGTTGGTGTCGAGGTTGTCGGTGATCGCGAACGGGTCGACGGTGACGGCGGTGTTGCCGCGGTCGTCGGTGACGGCAGCGGTGACGATGATCTTGCCGGTGGTCGGTGAGAACGTCTGGGTTTCGCGGGTGCGGCCATTTCCGTCGATGTAGGCGGCCGTCTCCACACGAACATCGGTGGCGGCGGTGTCGCCAGTTTGCCAGATCGATGACCACACCACTGCCGGTTGCTTGGCTTGGCGGGTGGCGTTGTTCACATACGACCCGACGTAGTACCCGAACTTCGCGGTCGGCACCTCACCCGCCGTGCTCGTGAAGTTCACGTACGTGGAACACGGGTCCGTGTGCCCACGGTTCCCGGTCTGTATCGGTGCGTAGACCGCGGTCAACCGTGACAGGGAGTCATAGCAGTAGTAGGTGTGCAGCCCGTTCTGATCGGTGGTCTGCTGCGGCAGGCCGTCACCGGGGCGGAGCACCGTCGACGTCGTCATTGACCCGATCGGGTAGGTGGCCTCGTTCGAGTAGCCGTAGGTGGAGTCGAACTCGAACGTGGTCGTGTTCCCGTTCGCGTCCGTCACCGACGTGATACGACCGGCCGCGTCGAAGGCTTGGTGGGTGTGGGCCCACCGGTCGAGGTCGTCGGTTTGCCCGTTCCAGTTCTTGAGACGGGACATCGTGGTGATCGGGACCGGCTTGAACCCGGCCCCCAACGTCTGCGTCACAGCGATGTTGGCGACCGACCCGGACGCGTACTGGTTGGTGCTGTAGAACGTCTTCGACACCGAGATCGGTTGCGACGTGCAGGATCCGGCAACCGGGCTCGCGCCACTCATCGGATGGGTCGGCTGGTTCCCCAACGTTGCATACGACGCCGACTGGGCGACCAGGTTCATCCAGCCGGGACTGGTCACCGACGGGGTCGTGCTGGCGTTGATGTACCAAGTACGCGAACACGACTCGTCACCCGAGGCGTCCAAGAACCCGGTCGAGTTCACCACCACCGGCCGACCAGAAGAGTCAACTGATGTGTCGGTACGCGAGTCACGCCACGTATACGACCCGGGAGCGCCGTCACGCAGACGGCTGTAGGTGAGGGTGATCCGCCACTTCCGTGACTGCTTGGTCGCCAGACCTGTCTTCACCTGCGTGCCGTCCGTCGACTCCAACGTCCACGTCGACTCGTTCCTCGACGCCGACAAATACCCGCCCCCTGCGATGGTGCCGCCGGTGCCGTCCATTTGGAACGACTCGAACACCTGACCCTGCAACCAGTCCTCATCGTTGATCGTTCCGGTCGTGCCTTCCGAGGTGGTGGTCCACGACTTGGTCAACGTCACCGTCTTGGTGCCACCACCCCCCGCCTTGTCGCCGTGCATGCCTTGGAAGAACCGTTGGATCGTCACGGTCTTCGTCGACCCCGACCCGACCGTTGTCTTCACTTCCCGGTAGCCGCGCCACTGCCCCCACGACACGTCATCCACACCGGGGGTGTCGACCCACCAGTCGTTCCCGTCGTGATGCCACGCCGCACCGGTGTACTCGTAGGCGTAGGTGACGATCGGGGTCAAGGCGTTCCCGGTCGCCCCGTACGGGTTCGTCACCAGATCACGCACCGACACACTGTCAACCCGGTAACGCAGGTAACGACCCCAGCCGGCGCCACCACCCGTGAAACTCGCGTACATCGGGTAACAGTTCGTCGTGTTCGTCGACCAGTTCGTCGACGAACTACACGTCGGTGTACCAGTCGGCGCCGAGTAGGTGACCGTCACCTCCTGCCCCAAGGCGTCGGTGATCCGGTTCACCCGGAACTGCTTCATGTAGGGCACACCCGCACCAGGGTTGGCGTCATGCCGGTTCTGCAACGCCGTACCACCGAACTCGGTGCCCAAATCCAACACCGTCGCCGTGACCGGCACGGTCGACGATGGGACGACGCGGTAGATCGCGTGGAACCACATCTTCTCGTTCCCGCCATCAGCCGGGTCGGGGAACGAGTGATACAGGCGCCACTGATTCACGTTCGTCCACGCCGAACCGTCCGGCGACGTTTGGGTGGTGATCACCGCCAACCGCTTGATCGAGAAGAACGACACATCCTTGAAACAGTTCCCCGACGGGCAATACAGATCAGTCGGCACATCCGGATACGACGTCCCGTTCGCGTTCGACACCGTCGGACACGACCCGTCCTGCGCGGTCCAGATCTGGCCGGTGCAGCGACGCACATACGTGAACTCCACCCGCGACCGGTACCCGTTGATCCCAGCGTTCGGGGACTTGCCGTAGAGGATCTCCTTCAACACGGCATTCATGTCGTAATACACGGCCGAGTAGCCCGACCCGAGCGTGCGTGCCCGGTTCTGGGTGACCTCGTACTTGTACACCATCACATTCCCGAACGGGTCCTCCACCTTGTCCAACAACCACCGATACGGCATATCCGCCGTCCCCGCCGTCACACACAACTTGTTCGTCCTGCTATAGCACGGGTCACCCGAGTTCAACCCACGCAACGGACGCACCAACCGCGACTCCTGCCCCTCATCCTCACGACCAAACCAGTACACCATCCCCTCCGGGGTGATCACCTTCCAATGCTCATTCACCCACCAATCCGACCCGCTGGTGACACGCTCCACCAACCAGTCCGGATCATCCTTCAACCGCCACTGCGTGAAACTGTTCTGCCCCGACGCCACCGACCCGTTGATCGGCACCAACTCCGAAGCATGCCCATTCAACGAAATCGTCGCGTTCTGCACATACCAACACGAATCCGACGTCCCACCACCAATCCGACTATCCGTACACGGCAAATAGCGACGCTCAATGAACCCCTGCCCCGCGTTCAGGTTCCAACCCAACCCGACCTCACCCGCCTGCGAGTTCACATCCGACGTGATCCCATCCGCACCCGACGAGTCATACGACAACGCCACCGAAGGCCCCAACCCATTGAACGCCGGCGGTGTCACCACCGGATACGAATACGAAAACGACCCGTTGTTCCCACCGACCTGCCACGACCCCGAGTTCGACAACGACGTCGCCTCAAACGAACCAGCAGCCGACGCCAACCCCAACGTCGACCCATCCCCTGCGAACACACCCGCACGAGACGCACCCGCAGGTGCCCCCTCACCCTGGCCACCCAACCGCACCGTCGCCGTCAACGTCCCCGCCTCGAAATCGTTCACCACACCCACCACCGGCACCGGGTTCCCACACTCCTTCACCGCCACCCGCACCACCCGCGGATCACACGCCCACTCCACCAACTGCAACCGCTGCGACCAATCACCACCCAACACCCACCGATACTCCGAATAATCCACCGTCACCTCCACCAACACCCCACCCTTGGCCACCACATCAGCCGGAGGCGTCACACCAAACACCAACACCTCACCACCCAACTCGGCCACCGTCTCCGCCTCAAACGACTCCACCCGCAACACCACCGACTCCACCCCCACCGGCACGCTCTCACCCTCCACCAGCGTCACATCCACACCCCCACCGTCACCGTCGCCCTTCACCACATCAGGCACCACCCGCACACCAACCGGCAACCCCTCCACACCCGACACCCGATCCGCGCCCGCCACCAACTCACCCGACACCGGCACCGGCGTACGAACCTCCCGCGGCACATACCGCACCTCCTCCGGAGACGGCAACACCTCCTCCGGCAACCCACCCCCAGGAGGCGCCCCCAACGACTCCTCACCACCACCAACACCCGCAACCCCCGGCTCCGCCACCACCCGCACACCCGGCAACCCCAACAACCCCACCGACAAACACCCACCAACCAGCAACCGCACAAGACGACGACTACGACGCATGACAACCCCCAAAGTGGTTCGCTGGCTACTCGGCATGTCCACGCCAGGCTCTCCCCCGCCCGGCGTTTCAGGGGACTGTAAACACCCGAGTCGAGTCTGTCAACGAACTCAGAGATCTACGGAAAGTGGAACCTCAACGACGGAAAGCGACATTCACGCAACATGGCACCTCATGCGATGCCCACAAAGAGTGCGACCAACCACGCCAAGTAGCGACATCCCTCGGGGCGTCTGCACTCCGTCTCGCGATGTAACTGGTGCTCGAGTTCGGGTGTGGTGTAGCCGGCCGACCGACCGACCTCGGATGGAGGACGAGGCGACCGTGTTCTGCGGCCCTTACCAGCCAAGGCGCTTGCTGACATCGGCCGGCACCTTCCATCCCTCGTTCTGGGCGAGTTGGGTGACTCGTAGGGCGACGCTGTCGATGTTGTCGCGGCGGTTGCTTGCAGCAGCGACGAGGGCAGCGGCTGAGAGGATCTGTGCCCTCCAGGCGGGGAGCACGGTGCGTTCGATGCGCAGGAGCCCGTCGACGAGTTTGCGTGCGCCAGGCTTCCTCCACCGCCACGGCTGTGGCAGTACATGAACCCGCACCGCTCCGGCCCCACCTGCGGCAACCCGTCGTCTCGCCATCAATCGACGTCTGACCCAGCTACTCCAGCGGGGATTCGATGCGCAGCCGACGACCGTCGGGGTCGCGAATCACCATCACCTGGGTGCCCCAGTGGGTCGGGGTGAACGGGTGCACCACCTCCACACCCGGCGGCGGTTCGTAGCCCGCGGGCGCGGCGAGGTAGAGCTCGACCGCTAGCGGGTCTTCCCACGGTTGTTGGGCGAGGAACACGGTGGGGCCACCGGCAGGGTTGCGCAGCATGCCCGAGCCGTGGTCGGTGCTGAACTCCACCTCGAAGCCGAGCGCCGCCCAGAAGGCCACGCTCGCCGCCCAGTCGTGCGTCTCCATGTACACATGGTCGAACCCGTTGGTGCTCATCGCCGCAGCGTAGTTGTGTTCGGAACACGGCATGCTTGGCGGCATGCTCGTCGACATCCAGTTCAGTTCGGCCCACAACGACTGGGGCCGTGTACGCGACGCGGTACTCCAGGCTGAAGACGAGGGCTACGACACCACCTGGGTGTTCGACCACTTCGACGGCACCGTCCTCGGTGGCGACCGCCCCCTCCTGGAGTGCTTCACCCTGATGGGCGCGATGGCCGCTGCCACCACCCGCATCGGTATCGGGGCACTGGTGGTGAACGTCGCCAACCGCCATCCGGCCGCACGGCGTGTTGTCGTTGTGGGTGAGCGTGAGGTAGCGGGCCCCCAGCCGGTGCAGCACGCGCAGCACGGCCAGCGACGAGCCGATCGAGTGCCCGCCCTCCACGCCGATGAGCGAGGCAATGCGGCCAGCGGAGCGTGCGGCCTCCACCTCGTCGGCCGTGCGAGCGAACATGAAGTGGTCGGGCTGGCGGTCGACCATGCGGTGGATGAGGTCGATCTGCTGCAGCGTGGCAAGCACCGCCTCGGGCTCGGGCAGGGTCGACGGCACGTACGCCGCCCAGAACTGTCCGGTGACCCCACCCGAGTGCAGGCGAGGGATGTCGGTGTGCACCTTGGGAAGCCCGGCCAATAGGTCGGCTCGGTCGAGATCGCTGTCGTACAATGTGCGCAGCGCCCATGGGAGGTCGTTGTGGCCGTCGATCACGAGCGCACGGTAGACCGCCACGTCGACCACAGGGCCGCATGAGCACAAGTGGTTCGGGTGCAGCGAGGACTCACCGGTACCATCGACACACCATGGCCGATCCGCTCCACACCATTGCCGCGACGCTGCGCGACGCCTTTGCCGCCGTCACGGGGCTGCCCGCCGACTCGATCGACCCGGTGGTGCGCCCGAGCGAACGAGCCGATGCGCAGGTGAACGGCGCGTTGGCGCTCGCCAAGCAGCTCGGCCGCAACCCGCGCGACGTCGCGCAGGCAGTGGTCGACACCGGGGCGTTGTCGGGTGTGTGCAGTGCCACCGAGGTGGCTGGCCCCGGTTTCATCAACCTCACCTTCACCCCCGAGTTTCTCGGCGAGCAGTTGGCGGCCGCTGCGGCCGACCAGCGTGTCGGTGTGCGGCCAGCTGCCAACCCTGAGATCGCGGTGGTCGACTACTCGGCCCCCAACGTGGCCAAGGAGATGCACGTCGGCCACCTGCGCACCACGCTCATCGGCGACGCGTTGGTGCGCATGCTCGAGTTCCTCGGCCACACCGTCATCCGCGAGAACCACATCGGCGACTGGGGCACTCCGTTCGGCATGCTCATCGAGCACATGGTCGATCTTGGTGGCGTCGACACCGAACTCACCGTCGACCTCTCCGACCCGAGCGCGTTCTACAAGCAGGCCCGCGCCAAGTTCGACGCCAGCGACGAGTTCAAGGATCGGGCGCGGGCGCGGGTGACGCTGCTGCAGAGCCGCACCGACGCGCCCACGATGGCCATCTGGCAGAAGCTGGTCGACAAGTCGGCCGACTACTTCGACGTGGTGTACGGCAAGCTCGGCGTGCTGCTGCGGCGCGACGACATCGTCGGCGAGAGCTTCTATCAGCCGCTCATGCCGGCCATGCTCGATCGGCTCGACCAGGCGGGGCTGCTCGACGAGAGCGATGGCGCCAAGGTGGTGTGGGTGCCCGGCTTCAAGAACCGCGATGGCGAGCCGCTGCCGCTCATCGTGCAGGCGCGCACCGGTGGGTTCAACTACGCCACCAGCGACATCACCTGTGTGCTCGACCGCGTCGAGCGTCTGCACGCCACGCTGCTGGTGTATTGCATCGGCACCCCGCAAAGCCAGCACCTGCAAATGGTGTTCAAGGCCGCCGAGATGCTGGGCGTGCTGGTGCCCCCGGCGCGGGCGGTGCACGTGAACAACGGCAACGTGTTGGGCGACGATCGCAAGATTCTGAAGAGCCGCAGCGGCGAACCCGCGATGCTGCTCGACCTCGTCGACGCAGCCATCGAACGCGGCCGAGCCATTGTGGCGGCGCGTAGCCCCGAGCTGCCGGCCGACGAGCAGGCGGAGTTGGCGCGCACCCTCGGCATCGGCGCGTTGAAGTACGCCGAGCTATCGAGCGACCGCATCAAGGACTACGTGTTCGACTGGGATCGGATGCTGGCCTTCGAGGGCAACACCGCCCCCTACCTGCAGTACGCGCACGCCCGCATCTGCAGCATCTTCCGCAAGGCCGCGGTCGAGCGGGCCGCCGTACGCGCCACCACCCCCGCCATCGCCGAGCCGCAAGAGCGGGCGCTGGCGCTGCAGCTGTTGCAGTTCGACGCCGTGGTGCACGACACGGTCGACAAGTTCAGCCCGCACCGTCTGTGCACGTATCTGTTCGATCTGGCGCAGACGTTCACGTCGTTCTACGAGGCCTGCCCTGTGTTGAAGGACGGCCACGAGGCCACCCGCGACAGCCGTTTGGCGCTGTGCGATCTCACGGCTCGCACCCTGGCCCAGGGTCTCGATCTGCTCGGCATCGCCGTGCCGGAGCGCATGTGAACTCGCTGCCGCTCGGCCTGCTGCCCGACACCGCCACGGTGGAGGCCGACGGCGCGCTGTCCATCGGTGGTTGCCGGGTCGATGCCATCGCCGAGCAGTTCGGTACCCCGCTGTTCATCTACGACGAGCAGCATCTGCGCAACCGCTGCCGCGAGGCCGTCGCCACCTTCGGGGTGGGCAACGCGTTCTACGCCACGAAGGCCTTCCTGTGCACGGCGATGGCCCGCCTCGCCTATGAGGAGGGCATGGGCCTCGACGTGGCCAGCGGCGGCGAACTGTTCACTGCGTTGCGGGCTGGCGTGCCCGCCGCCGCGCTCGCCTTCCACGGCAACAACAAGAGCGTCGACGAGCTGCGCATGGCGCTCACCGAGGAGGTCGGCCACATCGTGGTCGACAGCTTCCACGAGATCGACCGTATCGAGGCGCTGCACCGTGAGGGGCTGCCCACGCCGCGCGTGCTCGCCCGCATCACCCCCGGCGTGCACGCGCACACCCACGAGTTCATCGCCACCGGCCAGGACGACAGCAAGTTCGGCTTCAACCTGGGCAACGGCGACGCCGCCCGCGCCATCGATCGTCTGCGCCGCTCGCCTGCGGTGGAGTTGGTGGGTGTGCACTGCCACATCGGCAGCAACGTGTTCAGCGCCGCCAACTTCGCCAAGGCGGTGGAGGTGATGGCCTCATTCGCCGTCCCGCTCGACCTGCCCGAGTTCGTGATGGGCGGCGGCCTTGGTGTGCCGTATGTGGAGGGCGAAGAAGCGCCCACGATCACTCAGTGGGGCAACGTGCTGCTCGACGCCTGCCAGGCCATGGGCGTGCGCAGCCGAGTGTGTGTGGAGCCTGGCCGCAGCATCGTGGCATCGGCCGCCATCACGGTGTACGAGGTCGGCACGGTGAAGCACATCCCAGGTGTGCGCACCTACGTGAGCGTCGACGGCGGGATGAGCGACAACCCGCGGCCGGTGCTGTACGGCAGCGGCTACGAGGCGTTCCTGCCGCGGGCGGTGACAGCGCCCCGACCCGACCGTGCTCGCCTGGTGGGCAAGCACTGTGAGAGTGGCGACGTGCTCATCTTCGATGCGGCATTGCCCGACGGCGTCGCTGTTGGCGACCTGCTGGCCACCCCGGTCACCGGCGCCTACGGCCACTCGATGGCCAGTAACTACAACAAGCTCACCCGCCCACCGGTGGTGTTCGTGCGCGACGGCGTGGCCCGTCTCGCTGTGCGCCGCGAAACCTATGAGGATCTGGTTCGATGCGACGTAATGCCCTGATCGACGCTGTCATCCGTGCCGGAAAGGCGGTGCTGGAGTCCACGCGCAAGCCGTCAAAGAAGCGGACTCATCAGTCGTCCGATCGGCCGTCGACCCGCCGCGATGAACCCGTTCGGCCGTCGTCGCCACCGCCCGCTCGCGACATCGACAGCGACCGCATCGTCGTGTCGTACGAACCGTGCATGGACGGCGACCCCGACCCCGGTGAGGTGGTGTGGACGTGGGTGCCGTACGAGGACGACCCGTCGCAGGGGAAGGACCGCCCGGTCATCATCATCGGTCGCCGCAGTACCCGATTGCTCGGGGTTGCGCTCACGTCGAAGCAGAAGGACAACGAAGAGCAGGTTCCTGTGGGCACCGGCCCGTGGGACCGAGAGGGCCGACCCAGCTACGCCAAGGTGGAGCGCCTGCTGGAGGTCGACCCCGACCAGGTGCGCCGCGAAGGCGCCATCCTTCCCCGCAACGCCTTCGACGACGTCGTGGAAGGCGTCCGCCGGTCGGCCCGCGGCTGACTGTCGACGCTCAGCAGCGCTGAAGAAGCAACGAGTCCTCAAAGCCGAGAACCAGCGTTGGCGCATGCACAGCGAAACGACACCGATGTAGTTCCTAGGTCGTTCGGACTATTTCTTCCCCTACCCCTTTCCGTGGCGGAAATTGAGGAATACCGTACGAATCGTGAACGCATCCGTGGTCCGATTCTGCGCGACTGCTGGCGCCCTTGGCGCGGCACTCCTGCTGAGCGCCCCCGCAGTGTCGGCGGCCGACACGTCGGTGCAGGCCGACGTGCACTGCGACGCCTCCAACGAGGGGGTTGTCGACATCACCCTCATCAACGACGGGCAGAGCATGGCCGTGTTCCAGGTGGATGGCGCGGCTCACTCGGTGGCGGCAGGCTCCGCTTATGCGCTGACCTACACCGGCGTCGAGGATGGTGCCTTCATCCTGCCCATCACCGCCGACGGGGCCGACGCCACGGTGCGGGTGTCGGTGGATTGCGAAGCCCCGCAGGTGCAGGTCGCTCCCGGGCAGCTTGAGTCGTTCGCCCTGCCGTCGGCTGGCAGCGAGACCACATGGGCAGCGGCCATTGCGGCCGGACTCGTGGCCTCCGGCGCTGCGGCCTTGTTTGCCGCTCGCCGCCGCTACAGCTGAATCCTGTTTCCGAGGCAGGTGCGCCAGCCCGTAGCCTGCACGCCGTGACGACGATCATCAGGTTGGGTGTGCTGGGCTGCGGCAACGTTGGCGCAGCGTTCGTGAAGCTGGTCGAGCAGCAGGCCGATGCCATCCACACCCGAACCGGGGTGCGGCTCGTTGTGGGCAAGGTGGCGGTGCGCAACCTCAGTGCCCAGCGCGAGGTCGAGTTGCCCGCCGACGTGCTCACCCGCGATTCGCATGCCGTGGTGGCCGATCCAACGATCGACCTCGTCGTCGAGGTCATCGGCGGCATCGAGCCCGCCCGCGAACTGATCACGACCGCGCTGCGCCACGGCAAGCCGGTGGTCACTGCCAACAAGGAACTGCTCGCCAACGTGGGCACCGAACTGTTCGCCACCGCCGATGAGGTCGGCCGCGACCTGTTGTTCGAGGCTGCGGTCGCCGGTGGCATCCCCGTGATCCGTGCCCTGCGTGAAAGCCTGCGCGGTGAGCCGGTGAAGCGGGTGATGGGCATCATCAACGGCACCACCAACTTCATCCTCACCAAGATGACCGAGGAAGGCACCGACTACTCGGCGGCGCTGGCCGAGGCACAGGCGCTCGGGTTCGCCGAACGCGACCCGACCGCTGATGTGGAGGGCTTCGACGCCGGGGCCAAGGCGGCCATCATGGCCACCATCGCCTTTGGTTCACGCGTGGTGGCCGGCGACGTGTACCACGAGGGCATCAGCCGCATCACTGCGCACGACATCGCCATGGCCAAGCGGCTCGGCTACGTGGTGAAGCTGCTCGGCATTGCCGAGGCCGACCCCGAGTCGGGCGACATTGCCGTGCGTGTGCACCCTGCCATGGTGCCGCTCACCCACCCGCTCGCCAGCGTGCGAGAGAGCTACAACGCGGTGTTCGTGGAGGGTGGTGCAGTCGGCTCGCTGATGTTCTACGGCCGTGGCGCCGGTGGCTTCCCGACGGCCAGCGCCGTACTCGGCGACGTCATCGATGCTGCGGTGAACCTCACCAAGGGCACGCACGGCAGCCTCGGTTCGTTCGGCAGGGCCACCATCCGGCCCATCGACGAGACAACGGCCGAGTATCTGCTGAGCATGGATGTGGCCGACCGGCCCGGTGTGCTGCACGCCGTCACCGGGGTGTTCGCACGTCACGACGTGAGCATTCGGGCCGCGGAGCAGGAGGGCAACGGCCCCGATGCCCGTCTCGTGTTCATCACCCATGCGGCACGCGAGTCGTCGGTGCAAGCCACGGTGCGCGAGTTGCGCGAACTCGACGTGGTGCGCAACGTCGGTGGCCTGTTGCGCGTGATCGGGGGCTGACCGTGCGGTACGTCTCTACGCGAGGGCAGGCACCCGAGTTGGGGTTTGCCAACGTTTTGCTGGCCGGCCTGGCCAACGACGGCGGTCTGTACGTGCCCACCGAGTGGCCCACACTGCCCGCGGCCCGACCGGGCATGAGCTACGCCGAACGAGCCGCCCAGGTGATGGCCCCGTTCGTCGGCGACGACGTACTCGGCCTGCAGCAGTTGTGCGTCGAGGCGTACTCCACCTTCGCTCACAGGGCCACGGTGCCGCTGGTGCAGATCGACGACGGCCACTTCGTGCAAGAGCTCTTTCATGGGCCCACGCTGGCGTTCAAAGACGTTGCTCTGCAGTTGGTGGGGCGCATGTTCGACACGGTGCTGCGCGAGCGCGGCCAGCGGGTCACCATCGTCGGTGCCACCAGCGGCGACACCGGCTCGGCAGCCATCGACGGTGTGAAGGCGTGCTCCAACGTCGACATCGTCATCCTCTACCCGCACGGCCGCACCAGCGACGTGCAGCGCAAGCAGATGACCACCGTCCACGCGCCGAACGTGCGAGTGGTTGCCGTGGAAGGCACGTTCGACGATTGCCAAGACATGGTGAAAGCCATGTTCAACGACGCGCCGTTCCGCGACCAGATGGGCCTCAGCGCAGTCAACAGCATCAACTGGGCGCGTGTGATGGCCCAGGTCGTCTACTACGTCACCGCCACCGATGTGTTGCGTGGCCCGGTCGACTTCTGCGTGCCCACCGGCAACTTCGGCAACGTGCTGTCGGGCTGGATTGCCAAGCGCATGGGCGCCCCCATCGACCGTCTGGTGGTGGCCTCCAACGCGAACGACATCCTCACCCGGTTCTTCCGCGACAACGACATGAGCACTGCGCCCGTGGTGCCCTCGCTGAGCCCCAGCATGGACATCCAGGTGAGCAGCAACTTCGAGCGGCTGCTGTTCGAGATGAACGACCGCGACGGCGGGGCCACGGCCGACCAGTTGCAGCGCTTCCGTGCCACCGGCCGCCTCGCCGTGGAGCCCGACCAGCGCGCCGAGTTTCTCGAGCACACCTTCCTGTCGGCCCGCGTCGACGATGCGGGAACACTCGATGTGATGCGCCGCACCTACGAGGCCAGCGGCATGCTGCTCGACCCGCACACTGCGGTCGGCGTTGGTGCCGTCGAGCAACTCACCCATCTCGGTGCGGGGCCGATGGTCACCCTGGGCACGGCCCACCCGGCCAAGTTCCCCGATGCGGTCGAGAAGGCCACGGGCGTGCGCCCGCCGCTGCCACCGCATCTGGCCGACCTGTTCGACCGGGAAGAACACTTCACGGTGCTGCCCAACGACCTCGCCGTAGTCAAACAGTTCGTCGCGACGACCTTCCGCTGAACGGCGGCCTCTCACGCGAGGCTCTACCGTGGGCGCATGGGGGACTTCGGCGACGACACGACACTCACACCAGCTGCCGACGGGTGGACTCGGTCGGTGCATCCCGACTGGACCATCTGGGGGCCGAATGGCGGGTACATGGCGGCCCTCGCGCTGCGCGCGGCGGGGGAGTGCAGCGGTCGCTCCCGTCCGGCCAACGCCACCGTCCACTTCCTCGGCGTGGCGTCGCTCGAGGAACCCGTGCAGATTTCGGCCAGCGTGCAACGAGCGGCCCGCACTGCCACCAGCGTGCGCGTCGACATCAGCCAAGGCGGCAAGCCGATGTTGGCGGCGATGGTGTGGGCCATCGACAACGAACTCGACGGTCTCCACCACTCGGTGGCCACGCCACCCCAGGTGCCATCGTGGCGCGAGCTGCCGACCATCCGCGACCGGTTCGCGGCTGCGGGCCAGACCTATGTGCCGAGCTACGCGTTCTGGGAGAACTTCGAGCAACGCCCGGGCCGGTGGATCGACACATGGGAGGAGCGCGAGGGCGAGCACCCCGACTACTTCCACTGGCTGCGCTTCACGCCGACGCCCACGTTCGACGACCCATGGCTGGAGGCTGCTCGGCTGTTGTTGTTGGTCGACCTCGGCGCATGGCCTGCGGTGTGTGCCCGCCACAACCAGCAGGACTACATCGCACCGTCCATCGACGTGAGCTGCGAGTTTCACTCCCTCGACGTACCCGAATGGCTCCTGCTACACGGCGAGAGCGACCATGCGAGCGACGGGCTCATCGGCAGCCGACAGGCGGTGTGGAGCGACGACGGTCGTCTGCTCGCCAGCGGTATCAGTCACCTTTTGTGCCGCTCGGTTCGTTGAGGCGCCTCGGTGCCTCGTCGAGCGCGAAGTACGTCGCCACCCGAGGCACTCGACGCGGGATGGCGCGCACTCCCGGCAGCGCGAACAGCGCGGAGCTGACGCTGCCGATGCGTTCGTAGAGCACTGCGCTCACCACGAACGAGAGCGACATCAGCCGACCCATGAGGAAGAAGTTGCCGAGTGCCGCCACGGTGCCGGCCAGCTCGCCGAGCGTGTCGGACGTGCGGGCCACGCGGTTGGGCACGTACATCTGCATGAACCACTGCAGCACGGTGTATCCCACGCCGAAGAGCACCGCAGCAGGAAGCAGCGCCCCGGGGTCGGACGTGCCCCTCGGCAGCGTGAGCATGATGGCGAACCACACCACCGACACCATGGCGAACACGCCGAACCATCCGCCCAGCGTCGCGGCGACGCCCCCGAGGCGTTCGATGCTGGAGAACGCACTGCCGGCAACAATGCCGATGAGCAACACCCCGGTGAGCATCAGTGCCGTACGGATGCTCACCCGTGAACTCCCTGACGACAAGGCCCATGCGAGCGCCGACGACGACGCCAGCACCCGAGCGAGCGACCTGCCTGCCCAGGCGGTGAGGATGAGGCCGGTGAGAACGATCCACAGCGACTTGCTCCACGACAGCTGGCCGAGGGCTTCTGCGATCGGTTGCGTCGTGGCCGAGGCGTTGAGGTGCCGGTCCATCAGCGCACCGAGGCGCAGCAGGTTGACCAGACCGACGAGGGTCACGTTGGCGGGGATGACGAACAGGAACAGTCGAAGCGCAATGGCGCTGCCGAGCACCGACCCGAACGCCGCCTGGTCGCGCTCGTACATGGTCTCGCCGAAGCCCAGCACCGGGTGCTTCGCGCCCAGTTCGCGCCAGCGCCGCAGGGACGCCTCGGAGAGCCCGACGATCCGGCTCTGCGGCCCGCCCGATGGTTGTTCGTCGTTGGCGCTCATACGTCAACGGAGGGGGCGCTGGCCGGTCGGTCGGGCCACCACTGGACCAGGGCCGCCGCGAGGCAGAGAATGCCTGCAACCACCAGTTGGGTCGCGCCAAAACCGGCGAGGAGGATGAACAGGGCGGCCGCTCCCACGAGCGCAATGCTCGACGTGTCGCGGTGGGCGAGCATGAGGGCGCCCACCGAGCCGGACGCTTGCCCGGCTCGCGAGCGCAGCCCGGCAACGGCGGCGGATGCCCCGGTGAGGTGAACGACCGCGGCGACACCCACTGCCAACACCGCACTGATGGTGACCAGGGTGATGAAGCTGCTGGTGAGCGACACTGCGGTGCTGGAGATGGCTGCACGCGCCCCGGGCTGCAACGCCAGAGTCGGAGCTTGGGCGACGACCGCGTTGGTGGCGGCCCGAACGACCACCATCACGAACGCGGTGGCCAGCAGCACGAGCAACGCGGCGCGGCGTCGCTTGCGGGCCAACGCGATGGCCGCAGCGGCCGACAGCACGGTGAGCACCATCGTCGCGGCAATCGCCCGTCGCACCAGCACCACGGTGTGCTGGGCGGTCTGCACGATGCGGGTGCCGTTGGTGACGGCATCGCCACGGAAAAGCACGAGTTGGCCGAACGACTCGGGAAGGTCGCGCCCGGTGGCACGTTCGAGCGCGGCAATCTGATCGACGGGGTTGCCGCTCACCGCCAGTTCGGGCATTTCCAGATTGGTGAGCAGACCGTTCTGCTGCAACGCCGACACGCCGAGGCCGAGCAGCGGCAGCAGGTTCACCGACACCTCGTCGTCGGTGACGGTGAAGCCATCGCCCAGCCCGTCGCCGTCGAGGAGGCGCACCAGCGCCGTGTGGCTCACCTCCACCAACGTCACCAACGTGTTGCGCGTGGTGCTGCTGGTGAGCACATCCTCGAAGGTGTCCTTCACGAACGATCGAACCCCGCCCACGATGGCCGGCACCACGGGGGCGAGGGGGTCGGGCAACTGGTCGGACAGAACGGTTTGCAGGTCGACGGCCTTCAGCAGTTCGTCGGTGAGCAGCGTCGCCAACCCATCGGTCACCTCGGGCTCGCGGAGCGCAGCATCGACGACGCCCGCGATGGAGTCCTTCGAGTAGAGCACGTTCGTCGCCCACACCGCCACCAGGCTGGCCACCAGTCCGACTACGGCGAGAATGCCGAACAGCCCCGATGCAATGGTGCGCAGCCACGTCACCGACCGGATGCGTCGAGAGGTTTCGGTGGTCATGTCAGGCACCTCGAATCGCGGTGACGAGAGCTGGGACGGCGATGGCAACACCCGTCACAAGGAGCAGCCAGAAGAAGATGGTGGACCGGTGGGCCTGCACCCACGACTGCACCGCGTCGAGGCGAGCCTTCATTGCCGCCGACCCGGCGTACTGCACGACCACGATGGAACTCATCGACCACGTGGCAAGCACGAGAAACACCGCGAGCAGCACCAGTCGACCTGCGGTGCCGATGGTGGCCTGGGTGAGCACACTGCCAGCGGCTACTCCCACGGGGTACGGCGCAAGGGCGATGCCGCTGACGAACGAGGCTGCCGGACCGATGCGTCGGCGATCGCTCGTGTCGGGCTTCGGCGGCCGACTCCTCACTCGGAACGCCAGCACGATCAGTGCCACTCCGATCAGCGCAACCACGCCGTTGAGCGCCCGGCTGGGCGTGGAGTCTTCCTCAACAGTGCCGTGAAAGAGGAGTGCCCCGGCCACGGCGAGCACCGCGAGCACGGTGGTCCATCCGGCGAGGAAGGCGGCACCGTTGGCGCGGCGGCCGTCGGAGGAGACGGAGAAGACGCCGAGCACCCCGAGTGGGGTGATGCTGGCCAGCAGCGCGAGCACCACCAGTTGTGTCGTGACAGCCATCGTCAGTTCCTGTTCGTCGCGGTCGAGAGCGGGACGCTGGCAGCGGCGAGGTGACGCTTTACGGTGCGTCTGAACTCGCGCAGTACCACCCCTTGTTGGCCTGGTGAGGTGCGCACCGACACCCTCACCACCGTGCCGAGGTGATCGATGCGCTCCACGCCGAGCACCACTGGGGGCTCCAGGAGGAGCGGCGCCATCTCCGGAAGCAAGGCTGCCTCGTCGATGGCTTCACCAATGGTGCCGATCGCTGCATCGACGTCGGCGTCGTTGGCCAGGGTGACGTCGACGAAGCCGGCCGACCACGACCGCGTGCGATTGCCCACCCGCTGTATGGCGCCGTTTGGAATGCTCCACAGGGTGCCATCCGTGCCGCGCACCGAGGTCATGCGCAGGGTGAGCCCCTCGACAGTTCCGACTGCGTGGCCGAGGTCGACCTCGTCGCCGACACCACAGTGATCCTCCAACAACATGAAGAACCCGGCGATGGTGTCGCGCACCAGCGACTGCGCGCCGAGGCCTACGGCAAGGCCGGCGATACCGGCTCCGGCGAGCAGCGGCGCGAGGTCGAGACGAAAGAGCCCGAGCACCAGCAACACGGCGATGGACCACACGAACCACGAGACCGCAGCCCTGGCGACCGCTGAGACGGTGGCGGTACGAGATTGTTGGCGAGCGTCGATCATGGCCACCGGGCCGTGGTCGTCGAGCCCGATGATCTGCAGCGCGCTCGACGCCAACTGCGACCCTTTGGTGACCCGCTCGACCAACGTGGTGACGCCGCGGCGCAACGAGCGAGCGACCAACCAAGCGACGAGCACAATGGCGATGGCGGCCAGCGGGCGGGTGATGAACCAGTCGGCGGCGCGGGCGAAAAGGCGATGGTGGGAGAGGTTCCAGGCTCCTTCACAGAACCACGAGGGACGCTCACCGCACGCGTCGATCAGGCCTTGGTCCACTCGATACTCCCCACGGCCGCCGGCCGGCCTCTCGTGGGCGGTCACTGTAGCGGCCGACGGGAAGGCGGTCGGTGCTCAGTCGGTCACTCACGGCATTCGAAGAAGGTGCTACGTTCCCGGCCGACCTCGAACAAGGAGACTCCTGTGATCGCATCGCTCAGCCTCGGCAGCCTGCTGTGGGCATTGGTCGTCATCTTCTTCATGGTGACCTACTTCTCCATGCTGTTCTCCGTCGTCGCCGACGTGTTCCGTAGCCCCGACCTGAGCGGCGTGAAGAAGGCGCTGTGGCTTCTGGCGCTGCTGATCTTCCCGGTGATCACCATGGTCGTGTACCTGGTGAGCCGTGGCGAGGCCATGACCAAGCGCTCCGTGCAGCAGACCCAGCAGGCCGAAGCGGCGTTCGCCGACTACGTGCGCGGCGTGGCAGCACCCGGCGGTGGCGTGGCCAGCGAACTCGAGAAGGCCAAGGCGCTGCTCGACAGTGGCGCCATCACCGACGCCGAGTACGCCGCATTGAAGGCTCGCCTACTCGGCTGATCAGTGCTGAGGGAGGGTGGCCACCTGCCGCCCGCGTTGCCGTGCGTCGTTCGGTTCGCTACAGTTCGCAGTGCCCGGGTTCCCGGGCCTCCCCGCTGTAACCGGTTTCGTGGCACTGCACCCGAGCCGTCGGCGTAGGCGGGCGAACTCTTGGCGGTGGGGCCGCCGAGCTCCCCAGCTCCCAGCTGGCGCGGCAGGCACCCACCATCCTCCCCTCAGAAAGCAGGTGGCCAGTGGCCGCGGAAGCGCTCGAACAGTCTGTGCTCGACAGCAAGGACAAAGAGCAACTGCTCGCCATCGCCGGCGCGTTGGGCATCAAAACCACCGCCCGTGCGTCGAAGGCGACGATCATCGAGAAGATTTTGGG